>CAZMMG010000409.1:0-1547 GCA_964567355.1 uncultured Neptunicoccus sp. | reverse complement strand
TATCAAACCGACCCAAAGTAAATGGATGTTTGATTGGTTGGTTTTGTTTTTGCAAAAAAAAGCATTGAATATGGAACTGCTCTAGATATTTGGACGGCTTTGTGATTGCCGTGTTTCAGTCAACAATGACGGTCTTTTCTAGACATTGGTGGCAAACCATGTGGCGAAATTGCGGTTGTATAGTCATATTTTATTTGTATTTTTATTAAAATATAAAATTTAAACAATTAAAACAGTTTGTTACGAGATGCCTTATTTACCCTTCTTTAAAAGTGATTAAGGCAAGCTTGTCTAAATTTGTCCATAAAAACTGCCAAAAATACCCAAGAGTCGCCTAACTTACGACAATTGGATAGCGCAAATTGTTTTGGTTACAGAACCTTGGTGTGATTGCGATTCGCGCAAAAAACCGACGGTGCAAAAAAAAGTGGGTATGGAAAAATGGCACAATATTTGGCAAAATATTTTAGAGAATTCAAAGATGATGAACGCGGCTCTTTCTCGTTGTTTATGATCATAATTTTCACCACGATGGTTCTTATTGGCGGGGCGGCCATTGATCTGGCACGATACGAGACCGTTCGAAGCACCTTGCAATATAATCTGGACCGCTCGGTTCTGGCTGCCGCATCCATGCGCCAAACACAAAGTCCCGCAGCAGTCGTGCAAGATTATATGAACAAAGTGGATGCGCTTTCATCTTACAATGTGTCTATGGACGCTAAAAATACAAGCGTGTCATTGACTGGCCGCCATGTATCCGCCACGGCTACCGCAGTTCTAGGCACCTATTTTTTGAAAATTGCCGGCATTGATACGATTAATGTCGTCGCGGCAAGTCAGGCATCAGAAGAAATTCCAAATCTGGAAATTTCACTGGTATTGGACGTATCGGGTTCTATGTCCGGTTCAAAAATCACCAGCATGAAATTGGCCGCGAACCAATTTATAGATGAGGTTATCAATCCCGATGGCAGCAGTCTGACTGCTATCAGTGTTGTGCCTTATTCAACAAATGTATCAGTACCCCAAAGCATGTGGGATCTATATAAAACAGAAGGTTTGACCACAAAATCCCGCTGCATGATTTTTCCTGACGCGGATTTTTCAAAAGCGGGCATTGATATAAATGTAACTCAAAGACAGTTGCCCTATTATTCTTTTCCGGGCGGCTTCCAGTCAGGGTTGGATTTCAGCAATTGTAAAACGGATACGTATGCCGAGATTATGCCGTTTGAGACATCGGCCGAAACCTTGCAATACAAGATCAATTCGCTTCAAGCATCAGGCAATACAGCTACGCATATCGGGGCTAAATGGGGCGCCGCATTGCTGGATCCTATGGCCCGTCCAATTACGGCTAATATGGGCGGAAAAGTTGTTGGGTTGCCGGCGGACTATGGTCAAGCCGGTGTTAAAAAAATCATGGTGGTAATGACGGATGGTCAAAATACAAACCATTATGATCTTTTCGATCATTACCGCTCGGGGGGGTCGGATATGTATTATGTATCTGAAATAACTAAAGTGTGCGGGTCTGGTGATAC
>CAZMMG010000408.1:0-1554 GCA_964567355.1 uncultured Neptunicoccus sp. | reverse complement strand
CGGCGAAGGTATTGCCGCGCAAGCCACAGCAACATTGGTGAAATCATGAGCAAACTGATCGCAACCTTTTTCTACGTCGGGCTGCTGCCCAAAGCCCCCGGCACATGGGGGTCTTTGGCCGCCCTGCCCTTAGCCATTCTTTTGCACAGTTGGGGTGGATTTCCCGCACTGTTTACAGCATCTGTAATTGTATTTTTCATCGGATGGTGGGCAACAGCGCAGGAAACAGCCGGAAAGGAAAACCATGATCCGGGCGAGATCGTCATCGACGAGGTCGCGGGGCAATGGATCACACTTTTGCCAGCCTCGTTTATGTTTACAAACCACGGTCTGCCGCTGATATGGCCCGCTTTACTGGCCGGGTTCATCTTTTTTAGACTGTTCGACATTTTCAAACCCTGGCCGGTCAGTTGGGCCGACCGCAAGGAAACCGCGTTCGGCGTAATGTTCGATGATGTGCTGGCCGGGATTTATGCCGCCCTTGCCACCATCGCGTCCGCAGCACTTTATCACGGCTGGATTGCATTTGGATAAACTGGCAACAGAGGTTCTGGCCGCATGTCGCACACGCGGCTGGACGCTGGCAACAGCAGAAAGCTGCACCGGCGGCATGATTGCCGCAAACCTGACCGCGATTGCCGGTTCCTCGGATGTGCTTGATCGCGGTTATGTCACCTATTCAAACGCGGCCAAGGTGCAGATGTTGGGGGTGCGTGAAGCAACGCTAAACCTGTTCGGCGCGGTTTCCGAAAGCACCGCGCTGGAAATGGCAAAGGGTGCTTTGCAAGCTGCAAATGTCGATTTAGCGGTATCAGTCACCGGCATTGCAGGCCCCGGGCCATCCGAGCACAAACCCGAAGGACGGGTATGTTTCGCTTTGGCGCAAAAGGGAATGGAACCGCATGTGGAAACGGTAGAGTTTGGCGCAATAGGTCGCGCGAATGTGCGCGAAAAATCGACGGAATTTGCCCTGATATTGCTTTTGGATGCGGCAAATATATCCTAGCCCCCGTAAAGCGCATTTGCGCGGGTCTCGAAAGCACCGACAATGCGCTGCATGGCCTCATTAAAAACCACGCCGATGATAGTTTGCAGGATTTTCGATTTGAATTCGAAATCGACAAAGAAGTCCACTTCGCAACCGCCTTCACAATCCTTGAATACCCAGTGGTTGTTCAGGTATTTGAACGGCCCGTCCAGATATTCCACGTCGATTTTACCCTGCTCCGGCAGCAGGGTCACACGGGTACCGAATTTTTCGCGAAATACCTTGAAGGAAATCACCATATCCGCGTCAACGATCTCGGTTTTACCTCTTTGACTGCATTTACGAATACGGATTGCCGCACACCATGGTAAAAACTGCGGATAAGCATCAATATCGGCGATCAGATCATACATCTGCTGCGCATTATAAGGCATTACTCTTTTTTCGGCATGTGTCGGCATTGTAACTCTTTTTTTTGACACATAAGGGGCATAGACGAAATTCGCAACGAAAAAGCCTTAGGAAATAGACGCGTGGTGATGGCCTATGTGCTTGGTTTTGGTTTA
>CAZMMG010000407.1:0-1557 GCA_964567355.1 uncultured Neptunicoccus sp. | reverse complement strand
GATTCAGAGAGCCCCCATGAAACGGATAGAGAACCATCTACCTACCGCAGAGTTGCAAGCCTTGGATGCAGCCCATCACATGCACCCTTTTACCGCCAATACCGAATTGGCAAAAAAAGGGGCGCGTATCATAACGCAGGCCAACGGTGCTTTTATCACCGATAGCGAGGGCGTGGATATACTTGATGCCATGGCAGGTCTTTGGTGCGTGAATATCGGATATGGCCGTAAAGAATTGGCTGAAGTGGCCAGTGCGCAAATGCAACAACTGCCCTATTACAATACGTTTTTTCAAACCAGCCATCCGCCGGTGATTGGGCTTTCGGCGCGGCTTGCGGAATTGGCACCTGCACATATCAACAACGTGTTTTATGCAAACTCCGGCTCCGAGGCCAACGATACCAACATCCGTCTTGTGCGACATTATTGGGCACTGAAAGGCAAACCTTCGAAAAAAACCATCATCAGCCGCCATAATGCCTATCACGGTTCCAGTATGGGCAGCGCCAGTTTGGGCGGGATGCAGGGCATGCATGCGCAAGGCGGCATGCCGATCCCCGATATCACCCATATTGACCAACCGTTCTGGTACGGCGAAGGCGGCGATATGTCCCCCGAAGAGTTCGGTCTGCAACGGGCGCGTGCGCTAGAGGCAGAAATTGACCGGTTGGGCGAAGACAATGTTGCGGCCTTTATCGGCGAGCCAGTGCAAGGGGCCGGGGCGGTGATCATTCCGCCCGCAACTTACTGGCCTGAAATTCAGCGCATTTGCAAGGAACGTAATATCCTGCTGATTGCAGATGAGGTAATTTGCGGCTTTGGCCGTACCGGCAACTGGTTTGGTTGCGAAACCTTCGGCATCAAGCCCGATATTATGACCATCGCCAAGGGCCTTAGTTCGGGGTATCTGCCGATCGGTGGCTCTATGATTAGCGACGAGGTGGCAAACGTCATCGGGGGTGACGAGTTCAACCACGGTTACACCTATTCGGGGCACCCGGTGGCTTGCGCTGTGGCTTTGGAAAATCTGCGCATCCTGGACGAGGAAAAAATTGTCGATTATGTGCGGGGTGA
The DNA here is from genome assembly GCA_964567355.1 of uncultured Neptunicoccus sp. Taxonomy (GTDB): domain Bacteria; phylum Pseudomonadota; class Alphaproteobacteria; order Rhodobacterales; family Rhodobacteraceae; genus Amylibacter. The sequence continues at coordinate 483 of CAZMMG010000407.1, read as the reverse complement.
CATCGGCCCTTATCTGCAGGCCAAGTGGCATGCTTTGGCGGATCATCCGCTGGTGGGAGACGCCCGTATTGTCGGCATGATGGGGGCAATAGAGCTGACCCCTGACAAAGCCAGCCGTGCCGCATTTGCCGCTCCCAAGGGCACAGTCGGTTATATTTGCCGCGAGCGATGTTTTGCAAATAACGTGATTATCCGTCATGTGGGCGATGCGATGATCATCTCGCCGCCTTTGACGCTGACGCATTATGAGGTCGATTTGCTGATCGAGCGGGCGATAAAATCTCTGGATGAGACGCTTGTTCAGTTGAAAGTTGAAGGATTGATGAAGGCTGCTTGAACGGCGTTACCGGTAGTTCTGCCCATAGTTTGTTTTGCTTGGAAAACATCACCATAAAACCATCTTTTTATGGGGCTGAACTGTTGGAATTAGTAAACTAGGGTCCAGACTCAATTAGATTCAATTAGATCCACCAGATTGCAGTC
>CAZMMG010000406.1:0-1593 GCA_964567355.1 uncultured Neptunicoccus sp. | reverse complement strand
GGATAATTCCACTTATGTATCGTTATCCCATACCTCTGCCCTTATGCGCGAGTTGACGATGACGGCAAATAATATTGCCAACGCCAACACCGCCGGCTTCAAGGGCGAACGGCTTTCTTTTGACAGTTATCTGGCGGGCAAAGGGGATCAGGAAACCACGTTTGTTGTGGGGCGGGATTCCTTTCTTGACGAAAAGCAAGGTGCGATTACGCATACTGGCAATACGCTTGATGTTGCTTTGCAGGGATCGGGCTGGTTTTCTTACCGCACTACTGCTGGCCAAATTGCATATGGTCGTGACGGGCGGTTTGTTGTTGATGCCCAAGGGGGTCTTGTCACATTGAACGGCGACCATGTTCTGGATGACGGTGGCGGAGAGATTAATTTTCCACCGGATACCGCAAATAGAGCCGTGATCTCGCGAGACGGTACAATCTCGGCAGAGGGAAATGGCACGCTCGCTAGAATTGGGGTTTTTAACGTGCCCGACATTCAGTCTTTTGATCGTATCGGTGCTGGGCGGTTTGTTGATGCCAATAAAACCAGGAAAGGGTCAGGGGCAATCCTTGATACTTCCACAGAGATTTTACAAGGCGCAATCGAAGGTAGCAATGTCCAGCCAGTGCTGGAGATGACGCGTCTTATCGATTTGCAGCGCGCCTATGAAAGGTCGACCAAGCTTATGACTGGCGAAGATGAGTTGCGCCGCAAAATGTTACAACAAATTGGCCGTCAGGTGTAATCACTTCATAGAAGGATGATAAAATGAAAGCCCTTGGAATTGCAGCAACCGGAATGCTTGCGCAGCAAACAAATGTCGATGTTATTTCCAATAATATAGCCAATGCGAATACCACAGGCTTTAAAAGCAGCCGCGCGGCGTTTCAAGATCTGGTTTACGAGACCATTAAACGTGAAGGCGCGGTTACATCGGATCAGGGCACTTCGCGTCCTACGGGTGTGAATGTCGGTCTCGGCGTTCAAACTGCGGGCACAATACGCTTGAATACCCAAGGCGGTTTGCTGGTGACGGAAAATCAACTTGATATGGCTGTTGATGGCCAAGGTTATTTTACCATAAACATGCCTGATGGCACCGTGGCCTACACTCGGGACGGTTCTTTCCAGCTTTCAGCGCAAGGCACGATTGTAAATCTGCAAGGATATGAACTGTCCCCCGGTATTACCATTCCGGATAAAACTGTTAAGATTGAAGTAAGCCAACAGGGGATCGTTTCGGCCTTTATCGAAAAAGACCCAAATCCGGTGGAATTGGGCCAGATCGGCCTGACAACCTTTACCAACGATGCAGGTCTTCGGGCATTGGGTGACAACCTGCTTCAGGCCACGACCGCATCGGGCGATCCGATTGAAGCCAATCCGGGCGATCCGGGTGTTGGTATTGTTCGGCAAGGGTTTTTGGAAAACTCGAACGTTAATATTATCCAACAGATAACGGCCCTGATCTCGGCGCAACGGGCCTATGAAATGAACTCCAAAGCCATTCAAACGGCTGATCAAATGATGTCGACGGCAAGCCAGATTAGATAAGATGAGAAAACTATTATTTAGTATATGCATCGCATGTTTTAC
>CAZMMG010000405.1:0-1607 GCA_964567355.1 uncultured Neptunicoccus sp. | reverse complement strand
TTACGGTGGTGTTGATGTGGCCCTTGCTAATGCGGGAACGGGTGGCCCTGCAGGGCCTATCGAAAACCTCGATTTTAAGGATTGGCGGGCCTGTATCTCGGCCAATCTGGACGGGGCGTTTTTGCTTTGCCAATGGGCGGCCAAACATATGAAGGTGCAAAAGTCGGGCTCGATCATCCTGACATCGTCAACCGCAGGCATGTTCGGCTACCCGATGCGCAGCCCTTATGCGACGGCAAAATGGGGTGTGATCGGGTTGATGAAAACGCTGGCCTGCGAACTTGGCCCTTACGGTGTGCGTGTCAACGCGATCTGCCCCGGTGCGGTTGAAGGCGAGCGCATGGAGCGGGTCTTGCGGAATGAAGCGGCGGCGGCAAATAAAAATGTTGAAGATGTCCGTCAGATTTATGTCAAAGGGGTTTCGATGAAAACCTGGGTCAGTGCGGATGATATTGCCGATGCGGCCTTGTTTTTAACCTCGCCTGCCGCATCAAAAATATCCGGTCTTGCCATGCCTGTAGATGGCCACACTGAATCTATTACATAGGAACGAATGAAATGACAAAAACAGCAGCAATCATAGGTGGCGGCGTTATCGGCGGGGGCTGGCTGGCGCGGTTTTTGCTAAACGGATGGGATGTGAATGTTTTTGATCCTGATCCGGAAGCCAAGCGCAAAATCGGCGAGGTGTTGGCAAATGCACGCCGCTCATTGCCGATGCTATACGATGTGGCCTTACCCGGTGAGGGCAGGCTGACATTTTGTGACACGTTGGAAAAGGCGGTGAAGAATGCCGATTGGGTGCAGGAAAGCGTACCGGAGCGGCTGGATATCAAGCACAAGGTGTTTGCCCAAATCGAAAGCTTTGCACCACAAGGCGCGGTGTTCGGCTCTTCCACGTCGGGTTTTAAACCGTCAGAGCTGCAAGAGGCGATGAACCGACCCGAGGCATTGATGGTGACACATCCGTTCAATCCGGTCTATCTGTTGCCGCTTATCGAAGTGGTGCCATCGCCGAAAACAAGCGCAGAGATGGTTGCCAAAGCCAAACAGATACTGACCTCATTGGGGATGTATCCCTTGCATGTGCGCCGCGAGATTGATGCCCATATTGCGGATAGGTTTCTGGAAGCGGTCTGGCGCGAGGGCCTGTGGATGATCAAGGACGGTATCGCCACGACGCAGGAAATTGACGATGCCATTCGCTACGGCTTTGGTCTGCGCTGGGCGCAAATGGGCCTGTTTGAAACTTACCGTGTTGCAGGCGGTGAGGCGGGGATGAAGCATTTCATCGCCCAATTCGGCCCGTGTCTGAAATGGCCGTGGACAAAACTGATGGATGTGCCCGAATTGACGGATGAGTTGACCGATATGATTGCGGCTCAGTCGGATGCGCAATCAGGTGCGTTATCTATTCGCGAGTTGGAACGCAAACGCGACGATAATCTGGTGGCGATGATGCGGGCGTTGAAGGGGCAGGATAGTGCGGCGGGGGCGTTGCTAAATGCCCATGAAGCGCAAATTGTTCCAGCTAGGACACTAGATTTTAGTAATCCTTATCAATCAGTTGACAGAATAGTTCCGGTTGATTGGGTGGATTATAATGG
>CAZMMG010000404.1:0-1610 GCA_964567355.1 uncultured Neptunicoccus sp. | reverse complement strand
ATATGTAACAAGATAACATCCAAGAATTGCTCTTCTAGCCAAAAGGTCTTATGGGAACGAAAACTCATGGATGTAAAATGCCCGATACAAAAACAAATATAAGTTGGAATGATACTGTCTTGCCGTTCCATCTGGACAAAATCGATATTCGCGGTCGCATTGCGCGCCTCGACGGATTGCTCAACAGCATTCTTGGCCAACACGACTATCCGCTTGATGTGTCTATTCAGTTGGCCGAGGCTGTTATTCTGACTGCCCTGATCGGCCAAACCATCAAATTGCGCTGGAAACTGTCACTACAAATCAGAGGCGACGGCCCAATTCGTATTTTGGCAACCGATTATTACAGCCCGGAAAAAAAAGGCGAACCTGCCCGTATCCGCGCCTATGCAAGCTTTGATGCAGACCGTTTGAGATCGTCAACCGGGACACCTTTTGAAAAAATCGGTACTGGTATTTTTGCCATTTTGATTGACCAAGGTGCCGACATGCAACCCTATCAGGGTGTTACCCCACTTGCAGGCGGATCACTGGCCGCTTGTGCCAACACATATTTTGCACAATCCGAACAACTGCCAACCGAATTTGCCCTTTCTGTCGGTCAATCATCGACTGCGGATGAACGCGACCAATGGCACGCGGGTGGTATTATGGTGCAGCTTATGCCAAAAGCCTCCCCTTTTGTAACGACATCCAAAGACGGTGAAGCCGCCAATCTTTTACCGGTAGAGGATTTAGTGCCAAGCGCGAAAGAAGATGACTGGAACCGCATAATATCTCATCTCAAAACGGTCGAGGAAACCGAACTTACCGGCCCTATCATTACCCCTGAAACCTTGCTAACACGCCTGTTTCACGAAGATGAACCGCGCGTATTCCCCGTGCAATCCGTAATTTTCGGCTGTTCATGCAGCCCCGAAAAACTGCGTACAACCATGTCGAAATATTCCGCAAAAGACATTGAAAACATGACTACAGACAGCGGGATAGTCACTGCCGATTGTCAATTTTGCGGGTGCCATTATGAACTTGATCCAAAAACTTTGGGGGTTGAGGCCGAAACTTAACCCCACACCCCCTTGCGAAGGATGCATCACTGGGCCATGAACAAAGCATGGAACAGTACAGATCAAAACTGGATGCAATGCAAAACGCCCTGATCGGGGGGGGGGACATGGCACCGTCGTCCGACTTTGATCTGAACCATGATCAGGATCGCTATATGCCGACCAAATTGCGCGGCGCAGCGGTGCTGATCCCGATCGTATCCGGGCCGTTTGGGTTGGAAGTTATCTTTACCAAACGTTCCACCGCGATGCGCAACCACCCCGGTCAAATCTCGTTTCCGGGTGGCAAGCAGGATGCCAGCGATACATCGTTCACGCATACGGCCCTGCGCGAAGCGCAAGAGGAAATCGGGCTGGCGCAGCACGATGTGAAAATCATCGGGGCCTTGCCCAAACATGAAACCGTCACCGCATTTCTGGTGCACCCTTTTGTCGGGTTGGTACCAAATGATTTCACCCCTAAACTTGTAACCAAAAAGATCGCCGAGGTGTATTCCAACCCGTTGAAACATCCGCTTGATCCTCCAAACTACAAGATAACCA
>CAZMMG010000403.1:0-1637 GCA_964567355.1 uncultured Neptunicoccus sp. | reverse complement strand
TCCTTTAGCGGGGCCGCTTTGGGGGTTTCCAGCCAAGGCCGGTCATATTCAGGGGCGGTGCCTGACAGGGCTTTTAACGGTAGATCCGCCTTAACCTCGCCGTGATGTAAAACCAAAAAACGGTCTTCGGCAATGGTTTCGCCGACAATGGCAAAATCCAGATCCCATTTGTCGAACACGGCTTTGGCTACGGCTTCCAATTCGGGCCGCAGCACCATCAACATGCGCTCTTGGCTTTCCGACAACATCATTTCATAGGCGGTCATGTCGGCGGCACGGATAGGCACATCTTCCAAATTCAGCTTTACGCCTAGATTACCCTTATCTCCCATTTCAATGGCCGAGCAGGTCAGGCCCGCCGCGCCCATGTCCTGTATTGAAATAACTGCCCCCGTTTGCATCAATTCCAGTGTCGCTTCCATCAGGCGTTTTTCGGTGAACGGGTCGCCCACTTGTACGGTGGGGCGTTTGTCTTCGATGGTGTCGTCAAATTCAGCCGAGGCCATGGTGGCCCCGCCAACCCCATCACGGCCTGTTTTAGCGCCTAAATAGACCACCGGCATGCCGACGCCGCTGGCCGCAGAATAGAAAATACTGTCGGTTTTCGCCAGTCCTGCGGCAAAGGCGTTTACCAGACAGTTGCCATTATAGGCCGCATGGAACCGCACTTCGCCGCCCACGGTCGGCACCCCGAAACAATTGCCGTATCCGCCGATACCTTCAACCACACCGTTGATCAGGGATTTGGTTTTAGGGTGGCTGACCTCGCCAAATGACAGCGCGTTCATCGCCGCGATGGGGCGTGCCCCCATGGTGAACACATCGCGTAAAATCCCGCCCATGCCGGTGGCCGCACCCTGGTAAGGTTCGATATAGGACGGGTGGTTGTGGCTTTCCATCTTGAACACGATCGCATCACCATCGCCAATATCGACAATGCCGGCATTTTCACCGGGGCCACAGATCACTTGCGGGCCTTCTGTAGGCAGGGTGCGTAACCATTTTTTTGACGATTTATAAGAGCAATGCTCATTCCACATGGCACTGAAAATACCCAGTTCGGTATAGTTTGGCTCACGCTTCAGCAATCGAACGACTTCTGCATATTCTTCGGGCTTGAACCCGTGGTCTGCAATCAGGCTTTCGGTGATTTCCGGCTCGGTGGTCATAAAGCTATCCCCAAGATATGCATGTTTGGGGCCTTTTACTGATCTTATGACAAAAGGTGAAGTGCGGAATGCGTAATTTGACACCTGATACGCGTTAAAAATCGATAAGATAAAAAAAGAGGCCGAGCATAAGCTCGGCCTTGAAGTCCAACAGGGAGGTGAAGCAATGCAGGAACGCAACAGTGTTGCTCATCTGCTTTGCTTCAAGGGTTAGATATATACTGTAAAGCTTAACGACAAGTATAGAGTGTGTGCGCCTTGTGCATACCCGTTAGTCCCTAGACGCATAACTTTTAGCTCTAAAAAACTGGAATATCTGGTAAGTTGTTGAAATTACTTTGAAACGGTCGAGTTTCTTTTATATTCACGGATCTCTTCGACAACAAAATCCCGAAATGCCCCAACCCGTTTGGATTGCCGCAACTCTTCCGGATAGGCCAGAAACACCGGAATTTCATGGCTTTCGTC
>CAZMMG010000402.1:0-1648 GCA_964567355.1 uncultured Neptunicoccus sp. | reverse complement strand
CCTATGCGCCCCTGCAAAGCGGCGGAATTTGTTTTGGGATACGAAAATGCCGATGCTCCGAGGTTGTCAATTTTGGCATTTAGATTTTTTGCGGTTTTGTTGATCCATATCCGCCCATCCCCGGAGTCGGCCCAAGCCATGAACGGAGCATTTTCAAGCATGTCTTTAAAAGTATCCGCTTGGACATTTCCAGCCGCCAATGGCGTAGATTCTAAATTGGCATGGTGTCGTTTTACAATCATACCAACTAGTAAGATGCTTGCGAAAAATATTACTGTAAGAATGCCGAATTCATACATTGAAGATGATTCTCTTTAAAGCTGCTACCGGTTATAAAAGAGTAAAATACTGAATCAGAAGTTAAGAAATTATTTCAAGCGGCTGGTTGGGGCCAAGGGCCTTGCGTGTTTTTTGTCGGGTTTCCTCAAAAGAGGCGCGTTTCCAGCGTATATTGACAATAGCGCCGTTTAATTCGGATCCACCAAAAGTATATTTCAGGGCAAGATCAGATGAGGCATTGGTAAAGGTCAGTTCCGCACCGGAGCGTTCCAAAAGAGTTTTGGCGATGAACAGACCCAATCCCATGCCCTGATAATCTGCGGAGAAAATATCTTTTTGCTCCGGTTTTGTACGTTTGCTAATATAGGGGTCACCAATTTTGTCCAACAGATCCGGTGGATAGCCTTTGCCGTTATCCCCAATCATAATCCGCAGGTATTTTTTATCCCATGTGATGCCGATCAGAACGGTTGAATTTGAAAAATCGACAGCGTTTTGCACAAGGTTTCGAAGCCCGTGAATGATTTCGGGATGCCGTGGCACAATCGGGGTCTGTTTTTCGGGGGCGTCTTCAATTTTGTCATTAACCAGAAAAATCAGATTTTTACCCCGGTTTTCATGCGGTTCTGCCGCTTCATGCACAATGGCGGTAATGGGCGCGGATTTTAGCAATAGATCATCTTTGCCGCTACGTCCCATATCACGCAATATCTGGCTCAACCGGTCAGCCTGCTCTTTGATCAATAGAACGTCGTCTTTGGTTTCGGTGCCGTTTTCCAGCTCTGCCGCCAATTCCGAAGACACCAGTTTAATTGTCGCCAATGGCGTGCCCATTTCATGCGCTGCGGCTGCCACAACACCGCCTAATGCGGTCAGTTGGTGCTCGCGTGCCAATGCCATTTGGGTTGCGGCCAATGCTTGCGACATGGAAAATATTTCCGCCGTTATGCGCCTTGCATATGTCGCGAGAAATATAATACCGATAGCCAGGGCTACCCACATGCCGGCGATGAACAGGCTGGGGATTTCCAATACCTTACCCGACATTTGGGTGAGTGGCAGATATAGAACGCTTAAGGCACTGATTATAACCAAGGCAGTAAAACTCAAGACCAATGTGGCATAAAGCGTCAATGCTGTTGCCGCAATGGTAACTGGGGCCAGTATCAAAACCGCAAACGGGTTTTGCAAACCGCCTGTTAAATATAAAAGAAGCCCAAGCTGACCCAGATCAAACAGTAATGAAAACATTGCCGCGCGTTCCGAAAGGCGTTTGTTTGGGGGCAAAATAAAAGTTGCAATCAAGTTGAACAGAATGGACGCAGCTATCACCAGCAAACAAAACCAGAAAGCTGACTCTAATACACAA
>CAZMMG010000401.1:0-1654 GCA_964567355.1 uncultured Neptunicoccus sp. | reverse complement strand
GTGATTATCCTGCAAGGATCGGTTGAGGATATCCCAAGTGCCTTAATTGGCCAATTGAAAGATGGTGGACAGATTTGTGCCATATTTAACGATCACAAGCTTGGCGAATGCCGCATTGGCTATAAGTCCCATCAAAAATTATCATGGAACACTGTTTTCAACGCAACCGCACCTTTGATGGACGGGTTTGAAATGGAAAAATCGTTCAAGTTCGCCTGATAAATAAGCGCCATTCGCGGGGATTACATTGCCATGACACGTCTAAAGGTTTTGAAAACAACGGCATTCAGCGTACTTGTAATGATTGCAACGCCAAGCTTTGCAACGACCCTGACGGATGCGTTGATCGAAGCCTACCAAACCAATCCGGCTTTGCGCGTCGGGCGTTCCGGTCTGCGGGCAACCGATGAAACCGTGCGCCAGGCCAAAGGCGCAAACCTGCCCACGGTGACGGGTAATCTTTCGGCTGATCGCAGAATAACCCGAAACCCCAACACAGGCAGCACACAACCCAACAGCGCATCCCTTGCCGTTAGCGTTCCGATTTATACTGGTGGCACCGGGCTTTTGGGTATTGAGCAGTCTCGCTATAATGTCCTTGCCAGCCGTCAGGCCCTGATCGCAACTGAACAAACGGTTTTGCTGGATGCGGTCACCGCTTTTATGGATGTGCGCCGCGATCAGAGCAATGTTGAAATTGCCCGCAACAGTGTCAAGGTTCTAACCGAAGAAGTGCGTGCTGCAAACGCACGCTTTCAGGTCGGTGAAGTAACCCGCACGGATGTGGCTCAGGCAGACTCGCGGCTTGCGGCCTCTGAAAGCATTCTGCAAATCAACCGCGCCGCTTTGAAACGCTCAATCAGCGCCTATATCGCGGCAATCGGATCAAAACCCAAAAAACTGCGTACCCCGCCCGCAACCCCGAAACTGCCCGCCTCGGCCAATGCAGCCGAGACCGTCGCGATTGCAAGGCACCCCAGCATTCTGCAACAGCAGTTTCTTGTACAGGCCGCCGAAAAAGCGGTCGAGGTTGCGCATCGCCGGAAACTTCCCGTCGTCAGTGCTACAATTACCGCGCAACGGGGTACCAATACATTTCTGAACATATATCAAAACTCGGGAAGTGTCGGGCTGGACCTCAATCAAACCATATATCAAGGCGGGCAACTTAACAGTAGCGAACGTCAGGCCATTGCGCTGTTGGACCAGCAAAAAGCCAATTTGCAACTCGCCGGACTACAAGCGCGCCAGAATGTGCAAAGCCTCTATGCCACATGGCTGGCCTCGAAGGCCAGTATCAAGGCACGCCGTAAACAGGTGCGCGCGGCACAAATCGCCTTTGACGGAGCCAGCGAGGAAGCCAAATTGGGGGCGCGCACCACTTTGGATGTTTTAAATTCGGAACAGGATGTATTGCAGGCACAATCCGATCTTTTGACCGCGATACGCGATGAATATGTAAATGCTTATGGTGTATTGGCAGCAATGGGGCTGCTGACGGTCGACCATTTGAAGCTTGGCATTCCAAGTTATAACCCTGATATTCATTACAAAACCGTTAATGGCACTAAAAAATTCGGGGCAAAACGGGCCAAATTGTTTGAAAAACTCAAAAAGTTAAGCGGTAATTAACGGCTTTATAAAACTCTTGTGA
>CAZMMG010000400.1:0-1671 GCA_964567355.1 uncultured Neptunicoccus sp. | reverse complement strand
GACTTGCCCTTGGCCCAGGGTGCCAAGGCACCCGCGTATAGCGATAACCGCGTATCAGGCACCACCAGGCGTTCATCAAAGAATAATTCCACCCCCAGCCCGTCACAGTCAGGACAGGCCCCGAAAGGCGCGTTGAACGAAAACAGCCGCGGTTCAATTTCAGGAATGGTAAAGCCCGACACCGGACAGGCAAAGTTTTCCGAAAACGTGATGCGCTCGGCATCCCCTTCTTTCGGCGCGGTTTCCAAAATCGCAATCCCGTCCGCCAGATCAAGTGCTGTGCGCAGGCTGTCGGCCAGCCGTGTTTCCAGCCCGTCACGCACCACGATACGGTCAACAACCACATCGATATTATGGCGGAATTTTTTGTCTAGTGTTGGCGCATCTTCCAGCTCGTAAAACGCGCCATCCACCTTTATCCGCTGGAAACCTTGCTTCTTAAGCTCTTGAAATTCCTTTCGATATTCACCTTTACGGTCGCGCACAATCGGGGCCAACAAATAGGCACGTGTGCCATCATCCATGCCCATAATGCGGTCAACCATTTCAGACACCTGCTGCGCTTCGATCGGCAGGCCTGTTGCGGGCGAATACGGAGTGCCCACACGGGCAAACAACAGCCGCATATAGTCGTAAATTTCCGTCACCGTCCCCACAGTGGAACGCGGGTTTTTCGAGGTGGTCTTTTGTTCGATGGAAATTGCCGGCGACAGGCCCGCAATATGATCGACATCGGGCTTTTGCATCATGTCCAGAAATTGCCGCGCATAGGCCGACAGGCTTTCCACATAACGCCGCTGTCCTTCGGCATAGATGGTATCAAAGGCCAAGGATGATTTGCCTGAACCAGATAACCCGGTGATCACAACCAGTCTATTGCGCGGAATATCCACATCCACGTTTTTCAAGTTGTGCTCACGCGCACCGCGTATTTCGATATTTTTTAATTCTGACATCAAAGACTATCCAGTTGTGATAGAAAACTATGTAGTGATTGATGCCCAACATGCCAGTGAAATAAAAAGAACACAAGAAGAACATTAAGGGTTGTTTAAGCTTTATTTGCCCAGAATACTACGCACGTAGTTGCGCGTCTCTTTATAGGGTGGCACGCCGTTGTATTTGGCCACCGCTTCTGGGCCAGCGTTATAGGCAGCCAACGCGTGTCGCCAATTGCCGAATTTGCGGTACATTTTGGCCAGATAACGCGCACCGCCGTCCAGATTCTGGCGTGGATTACGCGGGTTTACCCCCAGTTTTCGGGCGGTTGCAGGCATCAACTGTGCCAGCCCTATTGCACCTGCATGCGATTTAGCGTGCGGGTTCCAGCCACTTTCCTGTTCTACTAGGCGGGTAAATAAATCCACCGGCACGCCGTGTTTGCGTGCAGCCGCTTCGGCCATCGGTTTGTAAATGCCTTTATATTTGCCGTTGTAACGCGGGATAATGGTATAATTGATCTGGCTTGAGTTCATCAAACGGCTGGAGTTGCTGTATTGCTTGGAAAGACGGGTATCTATCAAAATGCTATGCAAGGCCGATATGCGTCGCGATTTTGATGATTTTGTTATGCTCGCAGCCTGCGCAGCCCCGCTCAACGCAACACAAACCGCAATAAAAATATAAATGCCCCGTAACATTAAGATGTCCGATTTTGCTCCATACCCGAAG
>CAZMMG010000399.1:0-1680 GCA_964567355.1 uncultured Neptunicoccus sp. | reverse complement strand
TTCAAATCCGACCGGCGTGGGAATGATCAATGACGTACTCACACCAACCTCTGTCCGGTCACCTGCAACATTGAATAGTTCTTTTGTTTCAATGATTTCCATCGCTTTGTTAAACATCGACGCGCTATCGATCGAAATCCGCCTACCCATCGACCAGTTCGGATGATCGGCGGCCTGATCGGGGGTGACATCGGCCATTTCATCACGCGAGCTGTGCAAAAAAGGCCCGCCCGAGGCGGTCAAAATCACCCGTTCTACCTGCGCTATTTTTTCCCCGCTCAAAGCTTGAAAAATCGCCGAATGTTCGCTGTCCACAGGCAAAATAATGGCACCTGACCTGCGGCATGTCTCGCGCAACAAAGCCCCGCCACAAACCAGACTTTCCTTGTTAGCCAAGGCCAGCGTATTACCATGCTTGGCAATCTCGAGACTAATCTCAAAGCCAGCAAAGCCGACAATGGCCGACATAGCCCAATCAACGGGGTCAGCCGCAGCGCTCAGCAAAGCTTCGCGTCCAGCGGCCACGGCAATGCCGGTTCCTTTCAGGGACGCTTTCAAATCATCCAGAAGATGTATCTCAGATGTCACAGCCAGATCGGCATTTAACACAATCGCAATTTGTGCCAGTTTTTTAATGTTATACGCCCCGCTGACCGCATGAACATCAAAGGCTTCCATGTTGTTTTCAATAATGGAAACTGTATTTTGACCAACCGACCCCGTTGCCCCGAAAATCGAAATTCGCCGCATCAGGCATAGCCTGCAAGTCGGGCCAGAAACAGCAGAAAGCACACCCCTAAAACCCCGTCGAAACGATCCAGCAGACCGCCGTGACCGGGGATCAGATGACTGCTGTCCTTGACCCCTGCGCGCCGTTTAATCGCAGACTCGGCCAAATCACCCGCTTGCGCGGCAATGGCGACCAGAACCGAAGCCGTGATCAGCCAGAGCGGCTGATTTGCCAAGCTCACAAACAAAGCTCCGATAAGTGCGGCTAAAACCCACCCCCCGACAGTGCCCGACCATGTTTTTTTGGGGCTGATACGCACCCATAATTTTGGGCCGCCCAACATCTTGCCGGCAAAATACCCGCCGACATCGCTGGCAACCACGCATAAAAGCAGCCATAAGCTCAGGATAAGCCCGTGTTGTTGGCGGAACACACCTAAACTGGTCGTAGCAAACATAATCAGCAAAATAGATAGGAACACCGTGACTTTCGATGTTCTATGCGTTCCGGCCATCACCAGAGCCACAAGAATTTGCGCAACCAAAACAAAAGCCGGGGACAATTCAAATGAATAAAAAGTCAAAAAGGCCGTCAACCCGACAATCACGCCAAAGAAAACCGCCAATACCTTGCGCCCGTCATGAATGCGGCTGATTTCCCATGCCATCAGGCCAGCCACGCCGATCAGCAAAGCTTTGAATATGTTGCCGCCAAACCAGATTGCCGCCCCCGCCACGCCGAGCATGACAATCGCGGAAAATGTCCGCGCGGTCAGATCGGAAAAGTCTGCTTTGGGCCTCATTTTCCGATCACCGACCCAAAGCGGCGTTCACGCCTGCGGCAATTTGCGATGGCTTGCCCGTAAAGCGCAGCCGTAAACTCGGGCCATTAATCAGTTACGAACGCATATTCCGCATAACACGATTGCCACGGCAGAAAGTTCGATGTGC
>CAZMMG010000398.1:0-1686 GCA_964567355.1 uncultured Neptunicoccus sp. | reverse complement strand
AAAGCCCAAAGGCTAAACGGTTTGAAGTCCGCTGTCCCGATCCTGCGGCCATCCCATACTTGTGCTTTTCCGCCCTGTTGATGGCCGGTCTTGACGGCATCAAAAACAAGATCGACCCTGGCGAAGCGCAAGACAAAGACCTGTACGATCTGCCCGCCGAAGAACTGGCCGACATCCCGACGGTTTGTGGCTCGTTGCGCGAAGCTTTGGAGGCGCTGCAAAACGACATGGACTTCCTGCTAGCAGGCGATGTGTTCACCCGCTCGCAACTCGAAGGCTATATGGAACTGAAATGGGAAGAAGTGTTTACCTATGAACACACCCCGCACCCGGTTGAGTACCAAATGTACTACAGCTGCTAGGTTTTTATGAACAAATAACCGAAAGGCCCCTGAGTTTTCGGGGGCCTTTTGGGCTGCGAACAGATTTTTTCATTCACGACGTTATCTAAGATACAGCTCCCAGCTATAGTTTTTTCAAGAATTAGTGTATCATGCGGGCATCATTCACGTTGATGAAAGGGTTTGGCGATGAATATCACCAAAAGAATCCAATTTTTTATGGTTGCGTTATGGTTGGCCACAGGCATTTTAGTAACGCCGGCCCATGCATCTGGAGGAAACGCAACGACCCAGGCAATTGCCGCGGCTTTGCAGCAAATTGAACAGGGGCTGAACCCTGAATATCCCGATGCGTTTAGAGCCGTGATTGAAGAAGGAGACCCTCAACTGGCAGCGGCCCTCGGGCATGTGTTCTTTGCCCGCAGGCATTTTGATGCTGCAGGCTGGATGTTCGGAACTCAGGCCCTTGCCGATGAGACGCAAGCAGCTGCACTTTCGAATTATGCCGCTATGGTTGCAGAGTTACATGCAGATACTCCTGATATATTCGGCCCCGATTTTTTGATATCTGGCCTGCTTGCCGCGCGATCAGCCGTCAAGATCGATCCTGAAAATCCGGCATTTCAGAACAATCTTTCCCGTCTGGCACTGGATGCCACGCGTGATGCCAACGCAAATGCTGTAGAAGAAGCAGTTGCGGCAGCCCGCGCTGCAGTTGCCAATGAGGCGGAAAACATCCTGTTCCTAACCAACCTTGCCCGTGCGCTGGAGGCTGCGGGGCTAGGTGGTGACGCCGCCAATGTTATGGCAATGGCACATGCTTTGGCACCGGTACATCCAGCGTATCTTGCCGCAAGCAACAATTTGTCTGGCAATGCGGATTATGCCGGCGCAAGCCAAGCCGTGGCGCGCCCTTATTGCAATGTGGATTTTCAATGCCAGAAAATCTGTCCCAAAAGTATCATTGGCGGATTAATGTCGGTTTCTTGTGAAATGGATAATTCATCTGCCCAAATGGCATGTGCCGCTGGCAAACCTTATCCAAAATCTTATGATTGCCGCGAAAACCTGCCTGAATACGGCATTCTGATTCCCGGCCTGAATTCCGGGTTTTCGATTGCGGTTCCCGGTTTCAGTGTCCATGTGGTGGTAAATGGTGAAGGTGCCGTCGATGTCCGCGTCGAGGCGGGCGCTTCCGCTGGGCCTATCGGTGGCTATATACGCGCCGACGGACATTATTCGCCAAGCAACGGTTTTAGTTCGGACAATATTGGCGGCGGTGTGCGCATCAGTCTAGTCAACAATTCACCAGCTGGTAATTTGGCATCAGGGCTTGGCCATCCGC
>CAZMMG010000397.1:0-1701 GCA_964567355.1 uncultured Neptunicoccus sp. | reverse complement strand
GCGGCCCAAACGCGTGCTCAGATACGAGAAAAACAAGGGATAGATAAAACTGGCCGACATGGTTGCGGTTGGGGGTTCGCAACAGGGTATGTGAAAAGTGCGTTTCGCCGAAAGGAAGCGTACCGTCGAAAAAAGCCTAAGCTCTACAATCGGCATCAATAAAACAACAGGTCGGTTTATCGGATCCGGGCTTAACACAGGCACGGCTATCACCGGCGGCAGAAACGGCGCATTGAAAATTGGCTTTACCTCTGGTGGTTTGGCCATTTCGGTGCTGCTTGAAGCCTTGGAAAGCAAGGGGCTAGTGCGCACATTGGCCGAGCCTAATCTGGTGGCCATATCCGGTGCCGAAGCGAACTTTCTTGCAGGCGGCGAATTCCCTATTCCCGTATTGCAAGGAAATACTGCGGGCTCCATATCGGTTCAATACAAACCCTTTGGCATTGCCATGAAATTCATTCCAACCGTCATCGATAACGGCCTTATCAATCTGGTTATAGATACGTCTGTCAGTGACGTTGACACAACAAATTCAATAACGGCCAATGGCATATCCGTACCTGCATTCACCACACGCAAAGCATCTACCGTGGTGGAAATTCACGACGGTCAAAGCCTGGCGATTGCAGGCTTGCTACAAGATAACTTTAAGGATCTCGCGGGGCAGGTTCCCTGGTTGGGGGATGTGCCTATTTTGGGTACCTTATTCAGAAGTGCCGATTATTCACGGCAACAAACCGAACTTGTCGTTATTGTAACGCCGCATTTGGTAAGCTCTGTTGATGGTGACACATTGGCATTACCGACCGACCGGGTGAAACTTCCCAGCGAAAACGATCTTTTCTTCCGCGGAAAAGTTGAAGGCGGCAAGAAAAACGTGAAACGCGGCTCTGTTGCAGCACAAGACTTCAGCGGTTCCTACGGCTATGTGATGGAGTGATTTGATGAAACTTTCAACCTTGGTGCTATCCTTATGCGCATTAACACTTACCGCGTGTAATGATTCACGCATCGGCTGGCTTTCAGATCACGAAGTAGCCCCCGAAGTCCGCAATGGCCCGTTCGGGGCCGCGACCGCAAACAATGTTGCCGTGCAGTCAGGCATGCAAACCGGTGCAATGTTGGCTAACCTAACACGAAAATTCGCAAGCGAAGTGCCGGCAACAATCAATTTCGAATTCAATTCATCGCGGCTTGATAGCCAGGCACGCGCAGCCCTTCAACGCCAGGCTGCCTGGATAAAAGCGCGTCCACAAATTACGTTTACGGTTTATGGCCATACTGATAAAGTTGGCGGGCCTGCATACAATAAAGCTTTGGGTCTTAGGCGTGCCAAAAAAGCTGTTAACTATATGATTTCATTGGGTGTTAGCAGATCCAAACTACGGGCCCTCGCTTCATTCGGCGAGACCCGACCAGTGGTATTGACCGAAGGGCCCAACCGCCAAAATCGACGTACCATCACCGAGGTTTCAGGCTTTGGGCGCAACAAAATCGACGGAACTCTGGATGGAAAATATGCGTTAGAAGTTTACAACCATTACATCACCATGCAAAATCAAGAAGTCATCACCAATAAAGCTCAGGGATTAACCACTATAAACACAGCACAATAACCCCCGAGCCTGCTGAAAATATCAATTTTAAATGGCCTTTTGCCAAATTAAGGCGGGGTCATTTTTATTTGTTAAGATTTAGCAT
>CAZMMG010000396.1:0-1737 GCA_964567355.1 uncultured Neptunicoccus sp. | reverse complement strand
TGTCTAGCGAGTGTGATTTTGTTTTTGAAAGCAGAAGTCGTCATACTAGTTTCGTCTGAGTCTCGTGGGCTCGGAGATTGGTATAAGAGACAGGCATAGACATTGTCGATTGTATCCGAAAGGGTCGCATTGAAGGTGGTATCGTCCTGCTGCGCATTCAACCCTTCGGTCATGGCGCGTGAAAAACTGGCGATAACGCCGGTGTTTTTCGCCAACATTTCATTGGCTTGTTGCCGGCTGTACCCCCCCGATAAAGCAACGACGCGCATCACGTTTGGATGATCCACAAGGGGCGTATAGATATTGGCGCTGTTCGGCAGGCTTAGCTTTAGCATGACCTGTTGATCAACGGGCAGGGTGCCCAGATGTTTAAGTATTTCATCCAGCAGCAGGTGTTCCGCTTCCGCTTTATCCGCAATGGTGATGGTCACTTCGGGTTCAATGATGGGGATAAGCCCATGGGCCAGCACCTGTTTGGCCAGATCAAATTGTTGGGCAACAATCGCGGCTATGCCGGCCTGGTTGGCAGCATCAATCACCGAGCGCATTTTGGTGCCGAAAATACCTGCGGCAACGGCACGTTTCAGCGTGGCATCAAGCCCCGCGATCGGTTTCATCAGGCGCACGCCGTCTTTTTCGGCTTCCAAACCTTTATCGATTTTCAATAACGGTACAACACCGCGATCTTGCCACAGATAACTGGCAGATGGCTTGCCGCAAATGTCCCGGTCCATGGTCATTTCGAACAAAATCGCCCCGATGACTTTATCGCCGGTAAATGCAGGGGCAGTTGCAATGCGCGCCCGCATTGCGTGGATCAAATCATACATTTCAGCGTCGGAGCTATATGCGTCCTCGGATATGCCGTAAAGTTTTAACGCTTTGGGGGTGGAGCCGCCACTTTGATCCAAGGCGGCAATAAAACCCTGACCTGATTGCATTTGTTTTATCTGAGAAACTTTAGACATGGTGTGTTCCGTTGTAAATCTGTTCAAATTCGAAAGCATGTAATGCTTTTAGACGGGGATGTCATTTTCGACAAGAGCCTGAACGCCCGGCAGTGTTTTTCCTTCCAGCCATTCCAGAAATGCACCGCCCGCGGTTGATATATATGAAAAGCTATCGGCAGAACCAGATTTTTTCAGGGCCGCAACCGTATCGCCGCCGCCTGCGACAGATAATATTTTTCCATCTTCGGTTAATTCAGCAACTTTCAGGGCCACAGCGTCAGAGGCTGCGTTAAAGGGCGGGATTTCGAAAGCCCCCAAGGGGCCGTTCCAGATCACGGTTTTAACCTGATCAAGGTGTTTACAAATATTCTCACTCGATTTTGGACCTGCGTCCAATATCATCGAGTCGCGTGGGCAATCATCGGATGCTACGATTTGGCTTTCTGCAAATGCCTTGAATTCGCGTGCCACGACAACGTCTACTGGCAGAATGATCTTGCAATTGTCCGCCTTGGCTGCGGCCAAAATCTCCCGAGCAGTATCTTGCAAGTCATGTTCGCACAAAGATTGCCCGACATTATGACCAAGGGCTGCCAGAAATGTATTGGCCATACCGCCACCGATAACTATTTGATCCATCGGGCCGATCAAGATGCGTAACGACAACAATTTTGAGGAAACTTTAGAGCCGCCGATGACCGCCATAACCGGCCGCTTGGGGTGTGAAAGGGCTGAGGTCAGAGAATTAAGTTCTTCTTCCATAAACCGTCCTGCACAGCTTGGCAAA
>CAZMMG010000395.1:0-1750 GCA_964567355.1 uncultured Neptunicoccus sp. | reverse complement strand
GCCGAATATATAGTCAACACCTTCATTTTCCAAACATTTCACCAACAGCTGTGCCGCGGTTGTTTTTTGCTTCTGCGCCATCTGTTTCTCCAATGACCAATCAAAACCGCCCAGCACGGCCCCGTTTATGCAATCTTAACTTACCAGCAACCACACGAACATAAAGCCGCATGATCCAGAAATTGTAATAAATCCGAGACATGAAGCGGTTTAACGCAATCCATGTTTATGTGCTATAATCGTAATTTGTGCGACGCACAATATTTATCTTGCGCACCGCATCATTTTTATGTTGCAATGCACAAGTTACGCATTATATTGAACTTAAGAAACACTGACACACTGCTGGCACATCTCCCAGTCGGCAACAACATTAAGGACATGGACAATGGCTAAAACCACTCAAACAACTGAAGCATTGGCAACAGCAACAACAGAAGCCCTTGTAAAATCACAAGAAGTTTTTGCAAAATCAACAGAAGCTTCGGAAAAACTTACCGAAAACCTGATCGACTACAACACGGCCATCATCAAAAGCGGCGAAGCATTTGCCAAAAAATCCTATGACAACTACCTGGCAAACGTTGCTGCTGCCTTTGATGGCGCAAAAGCCCTGACAAAAACATCCGATGTTGCAGGATTTTACAAAGTTGCATCTTCCAACTATGCCGCAACCGCAGAAAAATTCACCGCGCAAGGCAAAGAATTGGCTGAACTTTCCGCCAAAGCATTGAAAGACAACGCCGATACGGCAAAAAAACTTTATGCAAAAGCATTTGTTGCATAACTGAAAACCCAATCCCTTCCTTGTAAAAACGTCGCAAGTCCAAGCTTGCGGCGTTTTTACATTAGTTGGTTGCGCTGCACAAATAAACTGCCTAACACTGTTGAGACGTTTAATTTTCGGGTCAATTGAAGGGCTGGCATGACAAAAAAACCAGAAAGTTCCCAAACTGCAAAAAACGCCGGCAAAGTGGTAATCAAAAAATATGCAAACCGCCGTCTTTATAACACGAACACCAGCAAATATATCGTGCTTGGCGATGTCATCGAGCTGGTTAATCGCGGTATTGAATTTGTCATCGAAGACGCCAAATTAGGCACCGACATCACCCGCGAAATTTTGAACCAGATCATCTTTGAACAGGAAACCCGCCCGGCCGAGTTTCTGTTTCCACTGGAATTTCAAAAACAACTGATCCGCATGTACGGCGACAGTTACGGCAAAATGTTTCCGGATTTTCTGACCCAATCGATCGGTTATTTCAATGCAGAGCGCAGCAAAATGCAGGAAATGTTTCAAGGCATGATGGGCCAGAATGCCGGAGAGTTTTTTACCCAAGCGCAAGATATGGCCCGTAAAAACATGGAGATGTTCCAGAAAAGCTGGGATATGTTCGGGGTAATGGCCGCGCACTCTGATAAGAGTACCCCTGTCGAACCGGAGCCGTCCAAATCCGATGAGCTGGACGATATTCAAAAGCAAATCAACGCTTTACAAGATCGTCTTAAATCCATCAAGTAACCGATAAATATGACACCGATGAAAATATCTACAAAACAATCGATCAAAGCCTACACCGCACATTACTTTTTGGGCCTGGGGTTTCACGGATTTCATCGTATCCACTATATGGAATGGGGGGCAGCAGCAAAAACCGCCCACAAAGAGGCCCTGGTCTGTGTTCACGGGGTCACCCGCAACGCCCATGATTTCGATTATTTTGCGGCGCATATGTGTGATAAATAC
>CAZMMG010000394.1:0-1762 GCA_964567355.1 uncultured Neptunicoccus sp. | reverse complement strand
GCTATATTGACTTACATACGCTTTGGCGCAACCTTACCGATAACTGGACAGGGGGACTATCGGATGGATTGGAAAATATTACTGGCCACGCGAAATACACGGATGAAAGCATCTGAAATTCGCGAAATTCTAAAGCTTCTGGAACAACCGGACATTCTCTCTTTTGCTGGGGGCATCCCCGACCCGAAACTTTTTCCCATCAAGAAATTTCAAAAAGCCTATAACGATATTCTAAGCACACAAACCGCTGAAGCTGCCTTGCAATATTCCGTATCCGAAGGCTATCCGCCCTTGCGCCAATGGATTTGCGAAGAAATGACAAAGCTCGGGGTTCCGTGTGATATCGACAATATTCTGGTCACATCAGGTTCGCAGCAAGCCCTTGATTATCTGGGGAAGCTACTAATTTCACCAAATGACACCGCGCTGGTCGGCTGGCCGACATATCTGGGCGCATTGGGGGCGTTCAACGCATATGAGCCCATATATGATCGGCTATGCCCCAATACCAACCGAACTGCCGAAGATTATAGACAAGCCGCCACAAGCAATGGTGGGCGGGTGAAATTTGCCTATACATCCGTCGATTTCGCGAACCCAACTGGGGTCACGCTCGATCGATGCGAACGCGACAGCCTGCTTGATCTGGCCGAAGATCTGGACATCGCAATAATCGAGGACGCCGCCTATCAATCCTTGCGTTACGGCGGCACAGCGATACCGCCTATTCTGGCACTGGAAATCGCCCGCAAAGGCACGATAGAAGCTTGCCGCACGGTCTATACTGGTAGTTTTTCCAAAACACTTTCGCCAGGGCTGCGGGTGGGTTGGGTCTGCGCAGCCAAACCGGTGATTGCACAAATGGTGCTGATCAAACAGGCATCTGATTTGCACACACCTACAATCAATCAAATGGTAATTAATGCCGTGGCGCGGGCCGGGTTCGATACGCATGTGTGCAACATCCGCACCGCTTACCGCACAAGACGCGACCACATGCTGACGGCCCTAACTGCCCATATGCCCGACGGCGTACACTGGATAAAACCGATGGGCGGCATGTTCATCTGGCTGACCCTGCCCAAGCATATCTGCGGCACGGAACTGCTGGCGCAATCGCTTAAATCAGCGCGGGTTGCTTTCGTTCCAGGGCAAGCCTTTTTCGCTGATGGGTCAGGAAAAAATACCATCCGGTTAAACTTTTCGCTGGCGGATGAAGACGTGATTGACGAAGGAATAGCGCGTTTGGGGAAACTTTTATCAGGGCTTTAACGCGTCTCGAATAAGGTTTCCAGAATGGGGCACCCGGGCACGTCCCCCTGACTGCATTCGGCAACCATTTCAACCAGTGCTTTTTCCAGCTTTTTCAAATCGACAATCTTTTCTCTGACTGATGCAAGATGTTCAACCGTCAGCCCATGCACCTCGTTACAGGTGAAATCTTTGCGATCCGCCATCTCGAGAAGCCCACGCACTTCTGCCAGACTAAATCCAAGCCCGCGCGCACGGCGCACGAAATTCAGCCGTTTCAACTGATCCCAGTTATACTGCCGGTTTCCCCCCGCCGTACGATCCGGTTTCGGCATGATCCCGATACGTTCATAATAACGGATCGTCTCGATATTGACGCCGGTTTCACGCGACATCTGCCCAATGGCGTAACCGCGCCTGTCGATATTTTCAGTCATCAAAAAAATCCTTGTATCTGTAGTTGCTACAGATTTTATCTTATCCGAGAAAACAAAAAACAAAAGGATACATT
>CAZMMG010000393.1:0-1768 GCA_964567355.1 uncultured Neptunicoccus sp. | reverse complement strand
TACTACTCGAATTGTGGGCTTTTTGTTGTTGTTTTTTGGTTAGTGGTAGACGGCATATGGTTTTCGCCTTTGTTTCGTGTGTTCGGAGATGGGTGTAAGAGATAGGTTTTTGAATGGTTTTAAGCAGGACAGGGATGGTTTTTTCCAACTGGGCGTCAATGACAAATGTGCCGTCTTTGCCTGTCATCACCCCGATATTGCCACCGCCTTTGCCCGACAGCATATAGATGTTTTTAGCAAGGGCCGTAACTTTCAGTTTAGGCTCTGTTGCTTGGGAAACAACGGGGAGCATGGTGGCGATTGTCAGGGCTGTCAGAAGGGCTTTCATCGGGCGTTTCCTATGATTGGACAAGTGTTTTTCCAGATTAGGGGGCATGGCGGCGATGATAAAGAAAATTGCAGTTTTATGGCAAATACTCACCCAGAATTGATCGTGGGTTATTTGAAGGGATCATCCGGGTAGGTGACTTTTGCCAGATATAGCCCGTGTGGCGGGCTGACCGGGCCGCAAGCGGCGCGGTCAGCGGCTTCAAGGGCCTTTTTGACTTCGATGGGGTCCCAACGGCCTGCGCCGACGCGTGCTAATGTGCCAACAAAGCTGCGCACTTGATTGTGCAAAAAACTGCGGGCGCGGATGATGAAGCGGTATTCAGTGCCATGGGGTCGTGCCTGTTCGGAGATGTCCAACGCGTCTAGGGTTTTGATCGGCGATTTGGCCTGACAAAAGGTGGAACGAAAGGTGGTGAAGTCATGCTTGCCCAACAGATGGTTGGCGGCTTCTTGCATTGCACTAACATCAAGCGGATGGTTGATCTGCCAGACCAATCCTGCATCATGGGTGGCAGGGGCGCGGCGGGACAAAAGGCGGAATGAGTATGTGCGCTCTCGGGCGTCAAATCGTGCATGAAAATCGTCGCTTACGCGGGCGGCTTGCAAAATTGCGATCGGGTTTGGTTTGAGGTGGTAGTTCAGGGCTTCGGACAGACGGAACGCCTGCCACTCGGCCTTTAGATCGACATGGGCAACTTGGGCCAATGCATGAACGCCTGCGTCCGTGCGTCCGGCACCTTGAAGGCCGGCGCAATTCGGTTCCAGTTTTTGCAAGGCTTCTTCAATGGCTTGCTGAACAGAAGGGGCATCGCGCTGTTTTTGCCAACCTGCAAAAGGCTTGCCGTGGTATTCGATTTTCAAAGCATATCTGGGCATGGGGGCAGCGTTACCTTGAAAGGCAGATTTTGCCAAGGCCCCCCCCCTGTAAAAGACGGCATTTTGTGATTAAGTGGCATGATAAGATGAAAAGGGTGCGGATCGGATGATTGGATCAGTAATAGACGGTATTACACGCAATGCGGAGCGGGTGGTGGACAGTGTTTCGGAAAGCTTGTTTGAGCCTGTTATCCGTTTGGGTGTGACGGGTTTGTCGCGCTCGGGCAAGACAGTGTTTATTACCTCATTAGTGGCGAATTTACTGGACCGGGGGCGGATGCCGCAACTTAGGGCTGCCGCCGAGGGGCGGATTGTTTCAGCTTTTTTGCAACCGCAGCCAGATGATACGGTACCGCGTTTTGAGTATGAGACGCATTTGGCAGCAATGACCGGGGCGGCCCCGTGTTGGCCGCAATCGACCCGCACGATCAGCCAGTTGCGGCTGTCGTTTCGGGTGCAGCCTACCGGCGTTATCGGCGGGTTTCGTCGGCCGCGCGTGGTGCATATAGATATTATGGATTATTCTGGCGAATGGTTGGTGGATTTGCCGCTGATGGGGCTG
>CAZMMG010000392.1:0-1769 GCA_964567355.1 uncultured Neptunicoccus sp. | reverse complement strand
GCGTAGTTTGGCGAAAACCGGAGAAATGGCCATTTCGAAACTCTTAATCAGTTTGTCCCGGGTTCGAGCCCCGGCCGGCTCACCAGTAATATCAATGACTTATGTATTTAAAACAATAAACCAATTTACTCAGGCTAAAATAGTGGATTTATGATGGATGGTGTTATCGGTATTATAATTGTGGCCACCCTCTCATCTCACTAACGACAACAGCGGTACTGTACTGCACCCGCAGCTAAGCGTGAATCAAATTTTCACGATCTGCGCACCCAACGAGTTTCGTTCCGTGCGTGTCACCCTAGCTTGCACAATCGTGCCCACCAATTCGGGGGCCGCATCCATGTGAACCGCATGCAAATATTCTGATTTTCCAACCAGTTGGCCGGGGTCACGGGCAGGTTTTTCCAGCAATACAGGCAGGGTTTTCCCAACCATCGACAGTTGAAATGCCATTTGCTGTTCGGTCAATAATTTTTGCAAGCGGCGCAACCGGTCGGCTTTTTCCGCTTCATCCACCTGATCAAGTTCCGCCGCAGGCGTGCCGGGGCGGGTTGAATATTTGAACGAATAGGCTTGGCCGTATTTCACGTCTTCACACAAAGCTAGGGTTGCTTGAAAGTCCGCTTCGGTCTCACCCGGAAAACCGACGATGAAATCACCCGACAGCGCGATGTCACTGCGTGCCGCACGAATACGCTTTATCACATTCAGGTATTCTTGCGCCGTGTGATGGCGGTTCATCGCTTTCAGAATTTTATCGGAACCCGACTGCACCGGCAAATGCAGATAAGGCATCAATTTTTCGGTGTCGCCATGCGCTGCGATCAAATCATCGTCCATGTCATTGGGGTGCGAAGTGGTGAACCTAATACGCTTTAACGCGTCTATTTTGGCCAATTCGCGAATAAGCCGCGCCAGAGACCATTCCCCATCCCGCCCCTGTCCGTGATAGGCATTGACGTTTTGCCCCAGCAAATTGATCTCGACCACGCCCTGATCTATTAAAAGTTTAGCTTCATCGATGATTTTCTGAGCAGGCCTAGAGACTTCGGCCCCGCGCGTGTAGGGCACAACACAAAAGGCGCAAAACTTGTCACAGCCTTCTTGCACCGTCAAAAACGCGCTTGGCAATTTACGCTTGGCAGTTGAGCGCACGATGTGATCGAACTTGTCCTCAGTCGGGAAATCGATCTCGACAGGCTTGCCGCCGGTCTCTACCGCTTTCACCATTTCCGGTAAGCGGTGATAGGCTTGCGAACCAACCACAAAATCCACCATCGGCTGACGGTTGATAATTTCCTGACCCTCGGCTTGCGCCACGCAGCCCGCCACGCCAAACCTCATGCCGGGTTTTTTCAACTTCAGCTGCTTCATACGGCCCAATTCAGAATATATCTTTTCAGCGGCTTTTTCACGGATATGGCAGGTATTAAGCAAAACCAGATCGGCCTGCGTTTCATCCGTGGTCACAGCATAGCCGGCAGGTAACAACGCATCGGAAATCCGCTCGCTGTCATAGACATTCATCTGGCAACCATAGGTCTTGATGAAAAGTTTTTTCTTATTGGGCATGGGCATTCGGGCCTGCATCAGTACTCTGGAAACTCGGCCTTTACACCGCAAAGATGTAATCTGCAATGTCATTGCTTGACCGAGTTTATTGTTCAAACCATTTTATCCACTCAATACTGGATTTTTAACACAAAACTCAATATGTGAGGCCTCTGCATAACTCAGAGATTCCCAACACGATCTGATTCTGGTATGCA
>CAZMMG010000391.1:0-1778 GCA_964567355.1 uncultured Neptunicoccus sp. | reverse complement strand
ACGCAAAACCGTCCAAAGTGCCATAAGGTTAATTGAAAAAAATGCAGTATTCAGCATTTTTCCCTGCCTGTTATCAATTCCCCACGTGCCAAAGACCGCCGCCAGCTCATGCAGGATCAAAAACGGTAGAAGATGGGCAAAAAAATCTACCGAATAGGCTTTGATCGGGGACAGGCCCGTGAACAATGCAACAAGCGGAGCGGTAATGAAAATCACATTCCACAAAGCGGCAAGGTATGACCAGAACGTAGCGGCATACATCAATCGTTGGCGCAAGGACATGCCACTTTGAAACAAGGGGCAGTCGTGGAAAAGAATATCCAGACTGCCCCCCGCATATCGAAAACGCTGCATCGCCCAGCTTTGGATATCGAGTGGCGACAGCATTTTGCTTTCCACTTCTGGATGAAACACGGATTTCCAATTACGTGTGCCGTCCTGATGCAACAAAATCGAGGTGTATATATCTTCCGAGACGTGAAATTTGTAAGGTGTCAGTTCCGTCGAAATAGACAATTCACGGCGCAATTTTTTTTCCAAATGCACCTGATCCGTATCTGCTTGCATAAATTTGGAAAAACTTTTGCTTTGGCTCTCAACGGCATCTGCATAGCTTTTCAAAGCTGCTTCCATCACCGCTTCGCGGCGGTGAATGGATCCGGCACCGCAACAAAACGATACGTTCAACCCGTTGCGCCGCCGCTGGATAACATCGTAAAACAGTTTTGCATCACTGACAAATGGGTCTCGTCCGACAATAACCGGCCCTATGATACGTTGTGCGCAACTTGCCGCGATCCTGCCAATAATTCCAAACTTAGCGGCCCACGCCAGATCTAACGGGCGGCCCTCAGGCGTGTCATAAAACCATTGCGGGGTTTGCACCCATGCCACATCAGGATCCCGAAAATACCCTAATGTATGGCTTAACAGGGTTGGAAACGGTCGGGTATCAGAGTCCAGAATAACAATAAAATCACCATGGGTATGGGCCATACCATTACGTAAATTGCCCGCCTTGAAACCAATATTGGCGTCGCGGGTAATATAATTCACCCCCTCTTGTTTCGCTACGGCTTTCATTTCCGCGCGGTTGCCGTCATCCAAAACGTGGATCCGCAAATCAAGCGCACAAGGATAAGTTACGGCCAATGCATCACGAATGGAATAGCGGGTCAGCTCCGGGTCTTCGTTGAAGGTCGGCAAAAAAATATCAACGCTGATCAAGGTGTCATCATCATCCGTTTCCATCACCTCGGAACGTTTTTGGGGGGCATCGGTTTGCGGGGTATCATTGAGCGACCACAGATTGTGAACAAACAGCAAAAGCCCGATAAAGGCGCATGTTTCCGCAATTGCGACAGGTATCGCAAACCACAACGCATCGGTATTAAGAGAATAAAACCACCGCCAAAGCAAATAACGCGCACCCAGCGCAATGGTGCAAATCGCCAACATCTGCCAAATGAATTCTACAATTGGCGAATAGGTCAAAGGCTTTTCTGGCTTTCTATCTTCATAGTCAGAAAAGTAGAATTGTTTTAAGCCTGTCATCCATGCCTCCGCCATAATCCCCTGATCCAATGTTTCGCAAAATCGTCCTAATTATTGGTTACTAAATATCCTGAATTATTATTTTTTCGCCTTCATGGATTCTTAAACCTGTTGGGGAATAATCGCCGCGATATGTTTATATGAGGCACTATTGGAACTTCCCAAACAGGTATTGACCGGCGCTACACCAAGCGACAATAAAAACTTTCGTGTGCTGGTCGTCG
>CAZMMG010000390.1:0-1783 GCA_964567355.1 uncultured Neptunicoccus sp. | reverse complement strand
GGTGTAAGGTTTCCACAAAGGAGTCTTACATATGACAATAACAACATGCATTTTCGACGCTTACGGTACGTTGTTTGACGTTGCCGCCGCTGCCCGCCGCGCCGCCTCGGAACCCGGACGTGAAGCCTTTGCCAAGGTTTGGACAAAAGTTGCCAACGACTGGCGTTTGAAACAACTGCAATACACCTGGCTGCGCGCTATTATGGACGCGCATACAGATTTTTGGACAATTACCCAAAACGGTTTGGATTACGCGCTCGAGGCAAGTGATCTGTCCGATGATACCGACTTACGCGAACGCCTGCTGGCCTTGTATTGGGAACTGGAAGCCTACGAAGAAGTGCCGCAAATGTTGCAAAGTTTGAAAGCCGCTGGGCTGCAAACCGCCATTCTGTCGAACGGCTCGCCCGACATGCTTAGCGGGGCGGTCAAATCCGCAGGGTTGAAGGCGCATTTTGATGCGGTTCTCAGCGTCGAAGATGTGGCGGTTTTCAAGCCCAACCCCGGCGTTTACCAAATGGTTTGCGACCGTTTTAACTGCACTCCAGCGCAGGTTCTGTTCGTGTCCTCGAACGGATGGGACGTTGCCGGGGCGGCCAAGTTCGGCTTTCAAACCGCTTGGGTCAACCGTGCGGGCGAGCCGCAAGACCGCTTGCCTTGGGGTCCGAAAACCACGCTTAAAACCTTGCATGACATTCCCAAGATCGCAAAGGCTTAGCCATGAGCAATTTTGAAATGATCCAAGCGGCAGCGGGTCGTCTGAAAGGCCACGCGATTGAAACCCCGCTGTTGTCTTCGCCCTTTTTGGATGAAATTGCAGGCCGCCCGCTTTATGTAAAAGCCGAATGTCTGCAACGCACCGGATCGTTCAAATTTCGCGGTGCATGGTCTGCGATTTCCGCCCTGTCAGACACTGACCGCGCCCACGGTGTCATTGCGTTTTCATCTGGAAATCATGCCCAAGGCATTGCGTTGGCAGCCCGCCTGCACGGTATCGCTTCGGTGATTATCATGCCCGAAGACTCGCCCATCATTAAAATCGAGAACACAAAAGCATTGGGGGCCGAAGTGGTTTTATATGATCGTGAAAATGATGACCGCGATGCTGTTGCCGCCCGCATAAATAAGGATCGCGGCCTTATTTTGATCAAACCCTTTGATAATGCGCAGGTCATCGCAGGCCAAGGCACTATAGGATTGGAAATCGCTCGGCAAGCCGCTGGTCAGGATATATCCGAAGCTGATGTTCTGACCTGCTGCGGCGGTGGCGGATTGACCTCAGGCATTGCACTGGCACTGGAACAGGCAGCACCCGCTTTCACTGTCCGGCCCTGCGAGCCGCAGGATTTTGATGACGTTGCACGCTCGTTGAAATCAGGAAAAATCGAGATCAACACCCGCCGCTCGGGCTCGTTATGCGACGCCATAATCACCCCCGCCCCCGGAGAACTGACATTCCCCATATTGAAGCGGCTTTGTGGTAGCGGCTTGGTTGTTTCAGAGGACGAATGTCTGCACGCTATGGCCCTAGCATTCGACTATTTAAAAATCGTGGTGGAACCTGGCGGTGCTGCGGCTTTGGCTGCTGCCTTGTTTCATGGTTCGGAAATCCATAAGAAAACCGTTATCGCCGTCACCACGGGTGGCAATGTCGACGTGTCTGTTTTTCAAATGGCCCTGAACAAATATGGCAGTAGAGCATAAGCGAATTCGGTATTGCCAGTTTCGCCATCAAAAACCTAATCAGACAAATACAATTGTTACAAAACACCCTGTACCAGAT
>CAZMMG010000389.1:0-1789 GCA_964567355.1 uncultured Neptunicoccus sp. | reverse complement strand
AACAGGGCCCTATATGGCGCGGGGTTTTGAAGCGTCCTTTACCCAATGGCTTGGGACTTTATCGTTTTAGGATTTTTTAATGGCAGATGACGAAGATAAAGACAACAAAACCGAGGAACCGACCGATCAAAAACTGCGAAAGGCGCGGGAAAAAGGCGATGTTCCAAGTTCGCAAGAGGCGGGCAATATGATTGTTGTCACTTCATTGCTGGTGGTTGTGTCTTTTGTCCTTCCCCAAATAGTTCCCGGTTTTGTGCAGTCGAGTAAAACATTCATAGAACTTGCGGGGAAAGCCCGGATTCCAGATGGCACTGCGGTTTTGAATGATACGGGCCTTTTAATCTTTGCATTGCTAAAAACCCTTTCCATAGGGGTTAGCCCGATCTTTTTAACAATGATTATAGGGGCAATTTTAGGTATTATGCTTCAGGGTGAAACCGTCGTGGCGCTGACGCGTATTGCCCCAGAAATTTCAAAAGTATCCTTGTTTGGTGGCTTAAAAAAACTGTTCTCGGTCGACAGGCTTGTGGATTTTTTAAAGAATGTCACAAAGGTGTTTGTTATTGGCACTATTGCCTTTTTTGTTGCCAAAAGCGCAATTTTCGGTGTTTGGGAAACGCAAGGTTTTATACCGGAAACCTTATTGCCCTACATTAGTGCTGCCGCAGTAAAATTGTTGGGCGGGGCAGCAATTTTTCTGGTACCGGTCGCAATTTTCGACATTATCTGGAAGCGCATGCAGTGGATAAAAAAACAACGCATGAGCACCCAGGACATCAAAGACGAACAGAAGGATTCCGAGGGTAGCCCGACGATCAAAGCGCAGCGCGCCGAGATACGCCGCAAACGCAGAAGCCAACAGATTGCCACCGCTGTACCCAAAGCCGATGTCATCATTGCCAACCCAACCCATTATGCCATCGCCCTTAAATATGAATTAGGCGTTGATATTGCACCGGTTTGCGTTGCCAAAGGCACGGATTTAATGGCCGCTCAAATCCGCCATTTGGCAAGTGACAATGACATACCTATCATTGAAAACAAACCTTTGGCACGGGCGTTGCATGCCGGTGTAGAGGTTGACCAGCAGGTTCCGGTGGAACATTGGCAAGTGGTTGCTGAAATAATCGCTTACGTGATGGATATGCGCCGCAATGTGCGTCGCAAGCTTCCCGCAGGATCGACCTTGCGCACAAATGATGATGATGGTTAGGGTCAAATCCGGTTGAAAATCATTATTCTATGATGTCATCGTCATCGTCATCGTCGACGGGCAACTCTATCACCCCTTCGTCGACAAGTTGCTTTGTCTGCGCTACCAGCACCATTTGCGCTTCCCGCACATCACGTCCGCGCACCGCACCCATAGAGTTCATTTCTTCAAGCAGCATATCGCGGCTTCTGGCCGGCAGTGCATTCAAAAAATGATCACGTAATTCTTTGCTGGCCCCGCGTAGTGCAAGCGGTACTGTATTACCTTGAACACCCCTGGTGATTTTAGAAATATCCTGTGCCGTCAAATCCAACATGTTATCAAATGTAAACATTTTCTTTTTGATACCGTCAAACGTATCGGCCATATTTGCCTTTAACCCGGTTGCCAATTTTTCAAACAGTTCAGGCTGCAAATGGTTAAAGATACTCGCCATATGCTCTTGCATTTCCGCTTCTTTCGAATGGGAGGCATTGCCCATAATATCATTTTGCAAGGTTTCTTCTATCTGTTCCATAATAATACCGGGAACAGTTTCCATGCTGATCATACGCTCAATGACATCTTGTATAATAT
>CAZMMG010000388.1:0-1883 GCA_964567355.1 uncultured Neptunicoccus sp. | reverse complement strand
AAATAATAGGCAGGCGTATGATGCTAATATCCTTCCCAAAGATGACGGGTTATGTGTCAAAAACGACATGGATGACGTTTTTATATGTTTGAAATATATCCTACCGCCATGATGTTAGCAGGTTTTAGTGTCAAATATATTTTATTTCCGTAACCGTATTTTTTTGCAATTTTTAGAATTAATAGAATCAAATCTTGTGAAGTCCTGACCGAACATGTCAAAATCCTGGTCCATCGCCAGAGGCCAAATACCAAAGTTAGCACCAGCCCCAATTAATCCTCTTCTACCGGCTCCACCGTCAACTCCAGCGCAGGCGGTGGTACGTCCTTTAAATCGCTTACATCCAGCGGCCCGTCCGGTTTACCCAACCGGTACCGCGTCACCCAATGCAGCCGCGTTTCCGCCCGTGTGATCGCCACATAGGCCAGACGTTTCCACATCGCAATGCCCGCCTCCATTCGCCCGGCCCGCGCTGCGGCGTAAATATCCGGCGCGAACACCTGCACCTGTTCCCACTGCGAGCCTTGCGCCTT
This sequence comes from uncultured Neptunicoccus sp., assembly GCA_964567355.1. Taxonomy (GTDB): domain Bacteria; phylum Pseudomonadota; class Alphaproteobacteria; order Rhodobacterales; family Rhodobacteraceae; genus Amylibacter. The sequence continues at coordinate 1,350 of CAZMMG010000388.1, read as the reverse complement.
GTGGATGGTACAGGCTGCGCCGTGCAGGAAGCTTGCCCCCATGCGGGCGGCATAGGGGATAAACGGCTCTTCACGGTCAGGGGCTTCGATTTTGATGATGGTGGCCGCCGATACATACGGATCAACCGCGCCCAACACATTGAGGCGTGAAAATCCGGGCTTGCGCCCTTCGCCCAGATAAACCACCTGTGCGCCTTTGATCAGGCCACGCGCCTCCAGATCAAGCCGCTTCTTGCGATGTTTTGCCGGCAGTTCGATGCCGTCGCAAATCAACGGTTCACCGGGCATAAGCATATCTTTGGGGGCACCATATGCACCGCGAAACGCCTGTATCAGCCGAATGCGGGTGGCGTTGCGCCAACATAAAACAGGCGAGCGCGCCATCAGCCCCGCTTCAACGCGCGGGGCGACCACAACGCGGTCATCGTTCTTTGCTACCTGTTCGATCATGCGCTCGAACGCTTCAAAGCTCAGGTCTGGATCAGCCAAAGCATGTGCCAAATCAAGGATCGGGCTGTCCTGTTCCTGGCGATGTACACGGTGCAAAACCAAACGGCGTTTGGCTTCAACTTTTTCAAACGCCATCGCGCCGGACTGCCCCACAGGGGCCAGTTGTGCCGGATCACCGAACAGGATCAGGGTCGAGAATATATCGCAAAGATCATTATATTGCTTGTCATCCAGCATCGAAGACTCATCAATAAAACCAATATCCAGAGGCTCTTCACGGCGTTTCCAGCCGATGATAAAATCCGAGCCACGCACCCCGGCAGTGGCCAAAGCCCCGGGAATGGATTTATTTGATTTGTAGAACAATGCGGCACGATCAAGGGCAGCGTCCGCAATTCCCTCGATCTCGGGCCGCTCGCCGTTACCCGCCAGCCATTCGGCAATTTTTTCATAGTCGGGGTCGTAAAGCGGGGTGTATAAAATACGGTGGATAGTGGTCGCCGCCACGCCGTGGTTGCGCAGCACGCTGGCGGCTTTGTTGGTCGGGGCCAGTATCGCCAATGTGCGCCGGTCTTTACGCGCCTTGCCCTCATAGTCGCCTGAAATAATATCGACACCGGCCTCGTTCAGGGCCTCGCCCAGCTTTGCCAAAAGCATGGTTTTGCCGGAACCTGCTTTGCCCAGCACCGCAAGAACCTGCGTCTTGCCGCCTTCCGGCAACAAGCTGGCGTTGTCGATATCCACACCTGCACGGCGCAAAGCAGCGCTGATGGTGTCATAGGCAACGGCCTGATCATCGGAAAATTTCATGCCGCTCGGGATTCCATATCGGGTTTTTCGGGCAGTTTAGTCCGATGCCAATAGGATGGCCATAGCTTAGGGGCTTTCACACAACATATG
>CAZMMG010000387.1:0-1884 GCA_964567355.1 uncultured Neptunicoccus sp. | reverse complement strand
CAAGATACCAGTACAGACGAGATGCGGAAAATTCTTACATTCACCGCCTTACAAGCCACCCACGCGGATCAGGTGTTGGTCTACTATGCTGGCCATAATGGGATCAGGGACGGCACCACTGAATTACTTGGTGTCGATAGCACGGGCCAAGCGGGGGCAGCGGCCATTAGCATCCCGGAGCTATTAAGATATTTCAAAGCCCCGTTTGCACAAAAAGCAATCATCCTTGACACCTGCCTGGAAAACCCACCCAACGCTTTGCTAACCGGATTACAAACCCTGTCCCTTCCAAATGCTTTGGGGTTGGAGACTTTACTGGTTTTCGCTACCACATTTGGTCAAGCAGCTTATGACGGCATCGGCCAGCATAGTGTTTTCACTGGGGCATTATTGGATTATATGGCAAAAAATCAATTTGATTTGCAAAACACGCTTCAATCGGTTCGAAAACAAGTTATTCAAAATTCCCGTTCAAACCAAATCCCTGTCAGCATTTCAACACTGACACACCCTTATATTTTAACACCTTCGCTTCTGTTTCCCAAAACACCCTTTCGCAAAATACTCTGATCCAATCCTATTCAAACACGGGATATGCAGATAAACCTCTTCTTGGCACCATAGCCGCCGGCCTTAAGCCATCAAGGTTTTAAGGTAAATTTCGCCGCAAAGTTGAAAATTTTTACCAAAGCGGATTTACCCCAAAAGCCAGTTCACACCCTGAAATAATAGAGATCAATACAACAATTGGATGAAAACCAGTTAAAAATACCTAAATATTGAGGGTTTTTGTCATATTTAGGGCGGTCTTTCATTGATACTTTCGGCAAAATCGAGTTTATTTGCCGCAGGCTTCTTCAATTGAAGCAATTATTTTAACAGGAGCAGTGATATGTCACAAAAACCAATGACAAAAACCCAACTGGTTGCAGCAATTGCAGAAGGAATGGGGTCTGACAAGAAAACCGCCGATGCGTTTCTTGCCACATTAACGTCCATAATTACCAATGAGGTTGCCGCAGGTGGTGCCGTCACGCTTCCGGGCCTTGGCAAATTCATGTGCCGTGCCCGCCCAAAACGTATGGTGCGCAACCCTGCAACGGGCGAACAGTTTGAAAAAGCTGCAGACCGCGTTGCAAAAGTGACCATTGCAAAAGCTTTGAAAGACGTCATCAACGCTTAAGACGTTTGCAAACCTAGTTAAAGGGCCGCACTTGATGCGGCCTTTTTCATGTCTTGATCTTATCCGATCAGCCCTTGGTTTTCACCAATTTGTCCTCGGTGCAGCAAAAAGTGATCCAAGATCACACAGGCCATCATCGCTTCGCCCACGGGCACCGCACGAATACCAACACACGGGTCATGGCGACCTTTGGTGATAATCTGCGCATCCGCACCGCTTTTGGAGATGGTTTTACGTGGCTTCAAAATCGACGAGGTTGGCTTTACCGCAAAGCGGCAAACCAGATATTGTCCGGTTGAAATACCGCCCAAAATACCGCCTGCATGATTAGATGAATACACCGGCCCGTCAGGCCCCATTGAAATCTCGTCGGCATTGTCTTCACCGGTCAACTCGGCAGCCCCCATGCCAGCCCCTATTTCAACAGCCTTGACCGCATTGATCGACATCATCGCGCTGGAAATATCCGTATCCAGTTTTGCATAAACCGGTGCCCCCAAACCTGCGGGCACACCGCTGGCAATCACTTCAACAACCGCACCGACACTGTTGCCGGATTTGCGCAAAGCATCCAGGTAGGTTGCCCAGTCTTTTGCAGCCAACGCATCAGGCGTCCAAAATGGATTATTCCCGATTTCAGCCAAATCCATGGTACCCCGATCAATCCGGCGATCGCCCATCTGCACCATATATCCCAGAAT
>CAZMMG010000386.1:0-1886 GCA_964567355.1 uncultured Neptunicoccus sp. | reverse complement strand
TCTCTTTTCATCATTATACGTTTCTCATCTATTCTTTGTGCAACTTTTCATTTTTCCCTGTTTGTTTTGTCTGTGTTGTTTCTTTTTTTTTTTGTGTTTGCCTAAGTTTTTATTTTCTATTTTTTTTTTTTTTTTCAATCAGCTGACGGCATACGAGATTCGCCTTATTCTCGTGGGCTCTGATATGTGTATAAGACACCAGAGAAATAATCGCAGCTCCCGGCAGCGAAAATGCTACAATCACGATGTAAATCGCGATAAACACCAAAGATGCCAGTACAAAGTTACTGTCGCGCCAAAGCTGCAATACTTCCTGATTTTGCGCCAACTGTTCAAAACTCAGATAATTGCGCAAGAAAACAAACCCCAAAGCCGCCGCAAGAACAATCACGGCAAAGGGCAGCATCCGTTTTATCGAAAATTTGGACGGCACGGACTGTGCATTGTTTAAAGGCGTATCATTCATATTTTTATCCACATTATTCATCACTTCATTTCGCCCTTTTTTGCGGTATAAGCCTCCCAAAAGATAGTGGCTTCACAAGCCAGTGATATTCGGTGATGGATTTGAGCAATTTCGTTTCAGTTTTCAGCAGAACTGTAACAAATCACGGGGGTAAAGAAAAAAATAGTGGGATTCTTGCAATAAAATCCCCGCAAAGCGAATTGACTTCATATCCTTTCGCCCCTAAACAGCAGCTTCAGAATAGACGGGGTCGAATCTTATCCGATTTCACCCAAATGACCCGATCAGGAGATCGCTATGAAACGCACATACCAGCCGAGCAACCTTGTTCGCAAACGCCGCCACGGTTTTCGCTCTCGCATGGCGACCAAAAACGGCCGCATCATTTTGAACCGCCGCCGCAATCAGGGCCGCAAGAAACTGTCTGCTTAGGCACGGGCCAAAAGGTCGATAAGATTATGAAACCGTCGGAGGCGACACCAGGCACCCAAGGGAAAGCCAGTGAAACGCCCCCGGCGGTTTCCGTTTGTCTACATGTTTTGAAAAAACGCGCCGATTTTCTGGCCTGCAACAAGGGCAGCTATCGCGGCACCAAAGGCTTTGTACTGCAAGGCCGTAACCGGGGTGACGGCACAAACGACATCCGCGTCGGCTATACCTGCTCCAAAAAAGTCGGCAACGCTGTTGCCCGCAACCGCGCCAAACGCAGATTGCGCGAGATCGCCCGCCTGAGTTTACCCGCACAGGGCCGCGCAGGTTGGGACTACGTGCTGATCGGTAAACGCGAGGTTACCGCCACACGGGATTTTGGCGATATGTTGGAAGATATGAAATATGCCTTAAAAAAGGTGCATGGGTAGCGGTATAACAAACAATTGATCTATGTTTGCCTATTGATCAAAAATATTAGGGGCTGTCCTATTGTGGTTATACAATATTTGCACCTTAACCCAAATCCTTCTTTTGGCCGTCGTCCTTGGACGATGGCCGCGCCCGACCCTCCCAGGGTCAGGCACTTCGAGTATTATTGTGAACTTCGTGTACGACGCATATCTTTTCCATAGCACCCACCTATCAAATCCGTTACCACCATTGCCATGACCCCGCTTGCCTATCTATTCTCGCTTCCCGTCCGCGCCTACCGACTGATCTTCAGCCCGTGGGTTGGCCACGGCTGCCGGTATCAGCCCACCTGTTCGGCCTATGCGCTGGAAGCGTTGGAAAAGCACGGCGCCATCAAGGGCAGTTGGCTGGCAATCCGGCGCATCGGGCGCTGTCATCCGTGGGGGGGCAGCGGCATCGACGAGGTGCCGGACAAAAAACCCGCGAAACGTCGCAAATAGAATTGCCCGCACCGGATTTTCGTGCCAGATAAATCCTGGGCGATGGCGTCGCCCGCTTTCATCATACCGTCCTGAAC
>CAZMMG010000385.1:0-1889 GCA_964567355.1 uncultured Neptunicoccus sp. | reverse complement strand
TAATTACTCAGCGGCTGTTTTTCGCGCCCTCAACATGTCCTTCAGATAGTGCCCAGTGTAACTGCCCGCGACCTTTGCAACCTGTTCAGGTGTACCCATGGCAATTATCTCACCACCACCGTCACCGCCTTCTGGACCGATATCTATGATGTGATCAGCGGTTTTTACCACATCCAAATTATGTTCAATAACGATCACTGTATTGCCCTGATCGACTAGTTCATGCAGAACTTCTAGCAGTTTTCGAACATCTTCGAAATGCAGCCCGGTTGTAGGCTCATCCAGGATATAAAGCGTGCGGCCAGTTGATCGTTTTGCCAATTCCTTGGATAGTTTGACCCGCTGCGCCTCGCCACCCGACAGGGTTGTCGCCGATTGTCCGACCTTGATATAGCCAAGCCCGACCCGAAGAAGGGCGGTCATTTTGTCGCGAATACTTGGCACAGCTTTGAAAAATGAGGCCGCCTCTTCCACCGTCATATCCAGTACATCGGCGATGCTTTTACCCTTGAACAGCACTTCTAGTGTTTCACGGTTATAGCGTTTGCCGCGACAGGTTTCGCATTCCACATAGACGTCCGGCAAAAAATGCATCTCGATCTTGATCAGCCCATCACCTTGACAGGCCTCACAGCGCCCGCCCTTGACGTTAAAGCTGAAACGTCCGGGCTTATAGCCGCGCGCTTTGGCTTCGGGCAGACTGGCAAACCAGTCGCGGATCGGGGTAAACGCACCGGTATAGGTTGCAGGGTTTGATCGCGGCGTGCGCCCGATGGCGCGTTGGTCAATATCGATCACCTTGTCCAGAACCGTCAGCCCGTTAACCGCATCACAAGGCGCAGGCGTTTGTTTCGCGCCATTCAGGCGCATCGAGGCGGTTTTGAACAGGGTTTCAACCGTCAGCGTCGACTTCCCGCCGCCTGACACACCAGTGATACAGACAAACTTACCCAAAGGAAATTCGGCAGTGATGTTTTTCAGGTTATTTCCCGTGGCACCTTCAACGGTGATAACTTTGCCGTTTCCGCTGCGCCGAACCGCAGGAACAGGAATTTCACGTCGCCCTGTAAGGTACTGTCCTGTAATGGAATTCTTTGATTTCATAATTTGCGAAGGGGTTCCGCGCGCAATGATCTGGCCGCCATGCACCCCCGCGCCCGGGCCAATATCCAGCACATAATCAGCACTACGTATGGCCTCTTCATCATGTTCCACAACAATCACCGTATTGCCCTGATCACGTAGGTTTTTCAGCGTCACCAACAAGCGATCATTATCGCGCTGGTGCAGCCCAATGGACGGCTCATCCAGTACATAAAGCACCCCTGTCAGCCCCGAGCCGATCTGGCTGGCCAGCCGTATCCGCTGGCTTTCACCACCCGACAAAGTGCCTGATGCCCGCGCCAAGGTCAGATAATCCAGACCCACATTGACCAAAAACCCCAGCCGTTCACGAATCTCCTTCAAGATCGCCACCGCAATGGCGTTTTTCTGCTTGGTCAGGCTGTCAGGCACACTTTCAATCCAGTCCAAAGCCTGTTTGATCGACAGTTGCACCACTTGGCCGACATGCAAATCGCCGATCCGCACTGCCAAAGCCTGTGGCCGCAATCGGAACCCATCACATGTTTTACAATGTCGGTTATTCTGATAGCGCTCGAACTCGTCACGCACCCAAGAACTGTCGGTTTCGCGATAACGCCGCTCCATATTCGGGATAACACCCTCAAAATTGCGCGTCACCTCGTAAACCCTGCCCGCTTCATCATAACGGAACTTGATCTCGTCGGTACCTGAACCTCGCAACATAACCTGTTGAACTTGTTTCGGTAAATCGCGCCAGGCCAAATCCTTGTCAAAGCCGTAATGCCTGGCAAGAGCTTCAATGG
>CAZMMG010000384.1:0-1900 GCA_964567355.1 uncultured Neptunicoccus sp. | reverse complement strand
GTATTACCGGCCCCGCCCGGGGGCGTATGGTATTATTTTGCGTAAAAACCAGGTGATGTTGACCCGCGAAGCCCTGCTGGATGTGGAAATTCAACTGCCGGGGGGCGGTATAGATGCGGGCGAAAGTGCTTTGCAGGCATTACACCGCGAATGTCTGGAAGAAACTGGCTGGAAAGTGCAGATTGATCGGCGTTTAGGAGCTTATCAGAGGTTTACCTATATGTCTGACTATGGCTTTTGGGCGCAAAAAATTTGCCATATTTATATGTGTCGTCCAGTTTACAAACTGCATGAGCCTTTGGAGGATTTTCACAGTACTTTATGGGTAGATTTAGATGAGGCAGTGGATTTGCTTAGCAATGAAGGGGACCGGGATTTTTTGTATATGGTATTGAAAAGCTAAGGCATTGCGGTTTTAGAGACCATGACCCAACCCGTTAAACCACCAAAATCGATGAATTTTGACGGGATGGTTTCCAGTTTTTTAACAGGAAGCGGTTTGAGCAATTTGAATTTTCCATCAAAAGGCGAGGCAGTATTTTCTGTTGGTTTTTGTATTGCGCATAAAACACGCTGGGTGTTTTGTGGAGTTTCGAATTTCAGGGTAAACCCGTCACCGGTATCGGGCAGGGTTCTGGTATATCCGGCTGGCACCCGCAGGCGTATATTCGGAGCTTTGGGAAGAACTTGTATGACCCCCGCCGTGCCCGACTGGTAAAAACAATATAGATAGCCCGAGGTTTTGACATTTAGTTTCAATGACAAACCGTCATTAAGATGAAAGTTCCTTTTTGTGCTAACCAATGTCAGACCTTTTCCGAATGATATACGGGGTGTCGAAAGTTTTTGGGTCACTCTTTTACGCACTGCACCTGTGTGTCCATTAACCGGATAACCGTTGAATTTTTGTACCAAGCGTTCATACGTATCGAAATTCAGATCGCCGGTTGCAATCAGGTCTTCATCGGCCTGAAATTTAGACAGGGCGGCATGGGTATTTATATCCATTTGACCAGTTGCAGGGCCTTTAAAGTAACCCAGTTTTGATAACATTTTTTGAGTTCTTTTTATGGATGCGCTGTGGGACGTTGCGATGAACGCAGCACGTTTTTTATTTTGCAGTTTTTCATTGGTGGGTTCGATATTCAGGCATTGTTGAAAGGGTACATGTGCATGCCGACCCAGCAGTTCGATCACGCCCAGTTCGATCAGATTTCGAACCGCTTGCCCGATGCTTTCAACACGGCTGAACGAAATGGACATATTATAACCCGTCAGGTTGATCAGGCCGGTACCGCCCAATCCGAAATTTTTGCCAGTTACAATCATTGAATTGGCAACCGACCCACCCGGCAGCACTGTTTTATCGGGATATGACACCAGATGCAGATCAACCGAAACAATGGAAACGCTTTGGCCGGCTGTGGGCGAAAGGCTTTGTAAGGTGCCACCGGTATTTGTCGGTGGGTTGGCGGCATTTTGAAACTTCAGGCCGATGGCGATTTTGTCATTTATCGTATTGCTATCCAATTGGGTGATTGCCCCGCGAAAATAGAACCTTGGCAGTTTGCGATCCTCTGATAATGTCAGCAGCTCCAGCTGACCAAAGTCCTTTTGGTAGGATTGATCCAGAAATACATAAGCCCGGCTTTTCACATTCATCTGATTGATGGCATTTAACAACATTTCATCGCCCCCTACCGCGACCTTCTTTGACCTGTCTCTTATAAAAATTCTCCGAGCCCACGAGACTAAGGCGTAACTCGTATGCCGGCTTCTGCTTGAAAAAAAAAAACAAAACATAAAAACACATACTCAAACAAAATAAATTCACATAACAATATATAATCAACACATAGAATCACAATATTACAGAGATACAATCATTCCATCTGAAACA
>CAZMMG010000383.1:0-1905 GCA_964567355.1 uncultured Neptunicoccus sp. | reverse complement strand
GAATATTCTTCGTAAAATTTTTCGATATTATTAAATAAGTTAAAAATATCAATTTGTTAAGTGGGTGTCCTATCTAAGACATTGACTTTCTGTGAAAGCATTTTAGATATTTTGGATCTTCACCGAAAAGACCCAGGCAATGCCCGGGCCTTGGAATTTTCAAAACGTACTGATCTTATAATGCTTTGGTCAGCTCTGGCACCGCGTCAAACAAATCTGCAACCAAACCGTAGTCGGCAACCTGAAAAATCGGGGCTTCTTCGTCTTTGTTAATGGCGACGATCACTTTGCTGTCTTTCATGCCTGCCAAGTGCTGGATTGCACCGGAAATGCCGCAAGCAATATAAAGATCGGGGGCGACCACTTTGCCGGTTTGACCAACCTGCCAATCGTTCGGGGCGTAACCACTATCCACGGCGGCGCGTGATGCACCAACTGCGGCACCTAGTTTGTCAGCCAAGGCTTCGATAATGGCAAAGCTTTCTTCTGATCCCACACCGCGACCACCTGATACAACGATTTTTGCCGATGTCAGTTCAGGACGATCCGAGGCTTGAACCTTGTCTTCAACCCATTCTGACAGGCCAGGGTTAGCCGTTGCGGAAATGCTTTCTACAGATGCGGAACCGGTTTCAGCCGCCGCATCAAACCCTGCGGTTCGGATAGAGATGACTTTTTTGGCATCCGATGATTTCACCGTTTGAATGGCATTGCCGGCATAGATAGGACGCTCGAAAGTATCGCCGTCGACCACGCCTGTGATGTCTGAAATTACCATAACGTCCAAAAGCGCCGCCACGCGTGGTAGAATATTTTTGGCGTTTGAAGTAGCAGGGGCAACGATATGATCATAATCACCGGCCAATGACACGATAAGATCGGCAACGGGTTCTGCCAGACCGTTGCCATAAGCGGCATCATCGGCACAGAGCACTTTCGCGACGCCGTCTAATGTAGCGGCAGCTTTGGCGGCATCCGCACAAGAGGCGGAGGCACAAAGAACAGTGACTTCGCCTATGGCTTGGGCCGCAGCAACGGCTTTGCCTGTTTGATCCAGCGAGATTTCACCCGCAATGATTTCAGCTAATAGAAGAACAGCCATTAGATCACTCCCGCTTCGTCTTTAAGTTTCGCAATCAGTTCGGCCACATCTGCCACTTTGACCCCGGCTTTGCGTCCGGTCGGTTCCGCTGTGCTGACGATTGTCAGACGCGGTGCGGTGTCGACGCCGTAATCGGCAGGGGTTTTCACATCCATCTGCTTTTTCTTGGCTTTCATGATATTTGGCAGTGACGCATAGCGCGGCTCGTTCAAACGCAAATCCACGGAAACGATGGCGGGCATTTTTACCTTGATGGTTTGCAAACCGCCGTCAACCTCACGGGTGACAGTTGCCGTATCACCGTCAATGTCCAGTTCAGACGCAAACGTGCCTTGTGACCAGCCCAAAAGGGCTGCCAGCATCTGACCGGTTGCGTTCATGTCATTGTCGATGGCCTGTTTGCCGCAAAGCACCAAGCCGGGCTGTTCTTCGTCGATCACAGCTTTGAGCAGCTTGGCGACGGCCAAAGGTTCGATGTCGGTGTGAACGTCGTCTGCGGCTTCGATCAAAATGGCGCGATCCGCCCCCATGGCCAAAGCGGTACGCAGGGTTTCCTGAGATTGTTTGACACCGATGGATACGGCGATGATCTCTGAAGCCTTGCCTGCTTCGCGCAGGCGAATGGCTTCTTCCACCGCAATCTCATCGAAAGGGTTCATGGACATTTTAACATTCGCAAGATCAACACCGCTGCCGTCCGCTTTGACACGGACTTTTACGTTATAATCGATCACGCGTTTGACGGGGACTAGCACCTTCATTTGCGAAACTCCAAATTAATTTGTCTCTGATATATAAGAGAC
>CAZMMG010000382.1:0-1912 GCA_964567355.1 uncultured Neptunicoccus sp. | reverse complement strand
TCACTTATTTTTTTTTAACTGAGCGGCACCCCACAGATATACAACCTAGAGCGCGCGTGGGCAGGGTTAGGTGTGTATAGGTGACCACTCTAATCACCACATCGACCCGGGTTATTTCAACATTTCCGGGGGGGGTGGGAAGACTTTCAAATTTTAATGTCTCGGTTGGTGCATCCGATAATATACCCTCATCTTCCCAATAAAAATGCGGGTGCTGATCCATACGTGTATCAAAATACGAAATATTTCCTTCAACCATGATCTCGTTCATCAGTTTCGCTTCACAAAACAAACGCAAGGTATTGTAAACCGTTGCCAATGACACTGGTGCATCCCCTTGCGAAACAGATCCATAAAGGCTTTCTGCTGTCACATGGCGGTCTTGACCATCGCCCACAAGCATGGCGGCCAAGGCCAAACGTTGTTTGGTGGGGCGCACATTTTTACTTTCCAACCATTTTCGGCCGCGTTGATAGGGGGCGTTTTGCATCAAAGCCTCAAAGTTCAATCATATACTAATATTATGGCTGTTAATTAAACAAAGTTCAACCAAAACACCACACTTCCCACCCTGCGCTTATCTGTCGCCACCTATTGCTAGTCCGGTAAAAGTCATGATACTTAAATACATAAGATGAACAACCAAAGGCAGACCCTTATGTCCGATAGACCAACATATTTTGATAAAGAAGGGCTAATCGCCTGTGCCAATGGTGAGCTGTTCGGCCCCGGCAATGCGCAGCTTCCTTTGCCGCCCATGTTGATGATGGACCGAGTTACGGATATTTCGGCAGATGGCGGCGAACATGGCAAAGGCCATGTGGTTGCAGAATTCGATATTACCCCTGATCTGTGGTTCTTTGAATGTCACTTCCCTGGTAATCCGGTCATGCCCGGCTGTTTGGGGTTGGACGGCTTGTGGCAACTGACAGGTTTTAATCTGGGTTGGCGCGGCATGCTGGGTCAAGGCTTTGCTGTTGGTGTCGGCGAGGTCAAGTTTTCCGGCATGGTCACGCCCGAACGCAAAATGATCACTTATCACGTCGATTTCACCCGTGTGATTGATCGGCGATTGAAAATGGGTGTAGCCGATGGGAAAATATTCGCAGATGGCGAACAAATTTACGCTGTAAAAGATATGAAAGTAGGATTGGCTGCTGCTGAAAGCTGATCGCCAGATATTTCCGTCAAAAAAGGAGTTCGCATATGCGCCGCGTTGTCATTACGGGTTTGGGGATTATATCCTCAATCGGGAATAACAAGGAAGATGTTCTGACATCTCTGAAAAATAGTACCTCCGGCATCAGTTTTGCCGAAGATTACAAAGAACATGGCTTTCGCAGCCAAATCCACGGCATGCCAAAGATCAACCCGGCCGAGCATATCGACAAACGCCAGATGCGTTTTATGGGTACTGGTGCGGCTTACAACTATCTGGCGATGGAACAGGCAATAGCCGACAGTGGTCTGGAAGACAGCGATGTGTCCAATGAGCGCACTGGGCTGGTTATGGGCTCGGGCGGTCCATCGACGATGAACCTGTTTCAGGCCCATAAAGCGGTGATCGAAAAAGGTGCGCCCAAACGCATGGGGCCGTTCATGGTGACACGCGGGATGTCGTCGACCAACTCGGCTTGCTTAGCGACACCGTTTAAAATCAAAGGCGTGAATTATTCGATCACATCGGCCTGCACCACATCACTGCATTGCATCGGTAACGGGGTCGAACAAATCCAGTTCGGCAAGCAGGACATTGTCTTTGCTGGCGGCGGCGAGGAACTGGACTGGACGTTATCCTGTCTGTTTGACGCCATGGGCGCAATGTCTTCAAAATACAACGACACACCTGAAACTGCATCACGGGCGTTTGATGCTACCCGCGACGGATTTGTCATCGCAGGCGGCGCAGGGG
>CAZMMG010000381.1:0-1924 GCA_964567355.1 uncultured Neptunicoccus sp. | reverse complement strand
ATCTTACAGTAACAGCGATCTGCAATCCTCATTGAACATTCCACAGGTGATCAAGATGATTCGACTAGAATCAGACCCCAATGGCCGATCATGCGGCCAAATGGTGCTTATTCAGCCGCAGATTTCGACGGCAAAACCCAGTCGGGGCGTAAAAAGTGACAGGTATAACCCTGCGGGATGCGTTCCAGATAATCCTGATGCTCTGGCTCTGCCTGCCAGAACGCTCCCGTCGGGGCCACTTGCGTCACCACGGGGCCGGGCCAAAGCCCCGAGGCATTAACATCCTCGATGGTGCGCAGGGCTTCTGCCCGCTGTGCCTCATCCACATAGTATATCGCCGAGCGATAAGACGCACCGCGATCATTGCCCTGACGGTCTTTTGTTGATGGGTCATGAATTTGAAAGAAAACCTCCAGTATTTTACGGTAGCTGATCACATCGCTGTCAAACAGGATTTCGATCGCTTCCGCGTGGGTTCCGTGGTTCTGGTAAGTGGCATTTTCTACATCGCCGCCAGTATAGCCGACACGAGTTTGCAAAACCCCGGCAATATTGCGGATTAGATCCTGCATCCCCCAAAAACACCCCCCCGCCAGAACCGCCCGTTGCTGTGCCATGCCTATATATCCTCGACTTGATCAATAAACCCGCCGTATCCTTCAGCGGCCATGTCATCACGGTGAATAAACCGCAACGACGCGGAATTTATGCAATAGCGCAACCCGCCGCGATCCTGCGGGCCATCGGGGAAAACATGGCCCAGATGGCTGTCACCGTCAGCCGAACGCACCTCGACGCGCACCATACCGGATGTGACATCGCGCAGCTCTTTTATTTGATCCTGTACAATCGGTTTTGTGAAGCTTGGCCAGCCGCAGCCGCTTTCATATTTGTCGCTAGAGGCAAACAACGGCTCGCCCGATACCACATCAACATAAATGCCGGGGGCTTTGTTGTGCAAATACGCCCCCGTACCGGGGCGTTCGGTGCCGCTTTGCTGTGTGACCCGGTATTGTTCAGGGCTTAAAGCTTTGATCTTTTCATCCGATTTTTCATATACAGGCATGTGACCTCCGGTGCTATGACGAAAGATAATTCATCGCGCCTTGAAATCCAGCCTTTTTTCCGCCAGTCAAGAAGTCGTGAAAGTGGGATCGGCAAATTTGGATTGCCCGAAGCGGACTTCTACCTTAAATCGGGTAAAAAAATCGCCATGAATGGACAAAAAATGACCACGATAGATATTATATCCGATCCGATTTGCCCGTGGTGCTATATTGGCAAAACCCGGCTTGACCGCGCATTGGAAGCCAATCCCGCGCATGATTTCGTTATTGAATGGCACCCCTATCAGCTAAACCCGACAATGCCTGCGGACGGTATGGAACGACGCGAATATCTGGAAACAAAGTTCGGCGGACAGGAAGCGGCGCTTAAGGTTTACGGCCAGATCGACCAAACCGCCCGTGAAATGGGGCTAGAGCTGAATTTCGCCGGCATCAAACGCACGCCCAACACCCTTAATTCCCACCGTTTAATCCATTGGGCCGGGATTGAGGGCTGTCAGAACGCCGTGGTAGACCGCCTGTTCAAAGCCTATTTCATGGAAGGCCGCGATATTTCCGACGTATCCGTTCTGGTGCGCATCGCAGATGCCGCGGGTATGGACGCAGACGCCACACGCCGCTTGCTGGAAAGTGACGCCAATATCGAAGACATCCGCAGCCGCGACACCAAATCGCGCGAAAGCGGGGTTCAGGGTGTGCCGTGCTTTGTGATAGACAATCATTATGTGGTCAGCGGTGCGCAGCCTACTGAAATGTGGGATGGGGTGATTAAAGAGATATTGGGTAAGGTGCAGGATGCTAAGTAGCAACTGTCTTTTAATTTAGCACTGTTTTTCGGTAATCGCAGCTATTTTTCA
>CAZMMG010000380.1:0-1926 GCA_964567355.1 uncultured Neptunicoccus sp. | reverse complement strand
ATTATACGTTTATTGTTTGCAATCCGCCAAGGACTCTGCATGCCCCCTCGTGTGTTGAATGGTTGCTAAAATCTGTTAAGCGGCACTTTAAGTTGCGGGTTTCCCTCTTCGTCGGTTGGCACTTCGCCTGCGCGCATATTCACCTGCAAAGATGGGATGATAAGTTTGGGCATACCTAAAGTGGCGTCGCGCTCGGTACGAAACTTGATAAAATCCGCTTTGGTTTTACCGCTGCCCACATGGATGTTATGTTTTTTTTCTGCGCCTACAGTGGTTTCCCACTGGATATTGCGGCCATTGGGGCCGTAATCGTGACACATGAACAGGCGCATGTCGTCGGGCAAGCTAAGAACTTTTTGGATGCTGTCATATAGCTCTTTGGCGGAACCGCCCGGAAAATCACAGCGTGCAGAGCCACCATCGGGCATAAATAATGTGTCGCCGACAAAAGCCGCATTACCGATCACATGCACCATACACGCCGGTGTGTGTCCCGGCGTATGCATGGCAAACGCATCCATCGTACCGATTTTATAGGTCGAGCCGTTTTTGAACAACACATCAAACTGGCTGCCGTCGCGTTGAAATTCGGTGCCTTCATTGAAAAACTTGCCGAACACATCCTGAACAAGGGTAATGCCTTGCCCTACCCCCATTTTACCCCCCAGTTTTTCCTGAATATAAGGCGCGGCAGACAGGTGGTCGGCATGGACATGGGTTTCGATGATCCATTGCAAATCCAGATTGTTTTTGCGGATATAATAGATCATGCGATCCGCGTGTCCGTAGGTGATGGCCCCTGCCGCCATGTCAATATCCATCACGCTGTCAATGACGGCACAGGCGTTTGTGGCAGGGTCTTTGACCACATAAGAGATGGTGTTGGTCGCCGCGTCGAAAAATGCTTCAACCTCTGGATTTTGGGTCATATCAACAGGATAATCAGACATTATCGTTCCTCTACTCGGACACTTCTACCACCTGTTCGTGGCGGCTACATAGGCCTCGGCATCTTTGCCAAAAGTCCTTAACAAACCGTTTTCTTCGGGCATGACAAAACGTTTATGCAATATCACAATCAGCCCAAACCATGGCAGCAAGGTCAGCGGATTGCCTATATACATCACCATACCAAAGCTGAAGATCACCATGCCCAGATAGATCGGGTTTCGGGTAAGTTTGTAGGGGCCTTCAACCAGCAAGGTCGTGGCTTGGTGATGCGGCTCTATGGTGGTTTTCTTGCGCAAAAACCACAGGGCCGACCATAAGATCATATAAACCCCCACGGCCATAAACCCAAATCCCACCCATGCATTGGGGAAATCAAAGATGAAATAGGGTACGGCCCAGTTTAGACCAAACATCAAGGCGATGCTGGCGGCTGTCCACAGGGGGGGAATATCCAGTTTTTTTATCATGCCTAAAGCATATTTAGAAGATCAACCGTTTGCAACTTGCAATATGTTACTACATTGCGGGCTTATTTTAGCGGCATACCGTTTGCCGTGACATGGCCGTCTTTTGTCATCTCTATCAGGGAAACCAGATGATCGCCCCCCTCTGCTGCAGGTTTAAAGACCATCCCCTTCATCGCTTGCGCCATCATCGCATATTGGGCTGGTACAAGTCCCATTCCAACAAGTTTTTGCAATAATGTGTCGGCCCCAAGCAGTGAGATGTTGGCGCTGCCTTCGGATAGTGGGGGGAATTGTGAATTGTCGAGGTTAAAGGCCCCGCTTGTTTGCAACTCTGCCCCGGCGATTTTCAAATTCAAAGCGTTGATTTTTACATCCTCCAACTGGACAGGCGGGGTTTCGCCTGCGGATTTTGCATCCAAATCTTTAAGCTTTTCACGCCAACCC
Organism: uncultured Neptunicoccus sp.; assembly: GCA_964567355.1. Classification (GTDB taxonomy): domain Bacteria; phylum Pseudomonadota; class Alphaproteobacteria; order Rhodobacterales; family Rhodobacteraceae; genus Amylibacter. The sequence goes on along the minus strand of CAZMMG010000380.1, from coordinate 64 downwards.
AACCGCCCGTTTCCGTCCTTCACCCACCCCGCCTTTTTACTCCGCCCGACTGCCTTCGGCCTCA
>CAZMMG010000379.1:0-1927 GCA_964567355.1 uncultured Neptunicoccus sp. | reverse complement strand
ATTTAGTGCAATCGAAATTTTGTGGACAGAAAAAGGATAGCTACCCATGCAGCTATCCCTTTTTTTAGGTGATGGGATATCCCACCGTATTCTTAACCTGGTAGCGAGATAGCTGAAACGGCCGTGTTCACTTTGGTTGCCAAAGCTGAACCGACGGTCGCAGCGATCAGAACGACGCCTGCTGTCAGAACCACGAAGTCGACTGTTACAGCACCAGATTCGTCATTTAAAAACTTTTTCATTTGTGTACCCTCCAAGGTATCTGATTTGTTAGATGGTGGATTTTTCCACCGATTTGTTAGCCTGGTAGCGAGATAGCTGAAACGGCGGTGTTCACTTTGGTTGCCAAAGCTGAACCAACGGTCGCAGCGATCAAAACAGCACCGGCTGTCAGAACTACGAAGTCGACTGTTACGGCGCCAGATTCGTCATTTAAAAACTTTTTCATTTGTGTACCCTCCAAGGCATCTAGTTGTATTTCAAGAAAGCGTTTGTTCCTGTGCTTTCGAGATATAATAAGCAATGTAAATGCGGCAACAGTTTGGCTCCTTGCAAAAAAAGTAAAAAAAAGTAAAAAAAAATTATAGAATTCTTTTGTTAATGTATATAAATCAAATTGTTACATAGTATTTATATTTTCAATATATTTAATTCTATTCGGCTTACCCAATTGAACTATGACTCTATTGCCACAGTATTTTCGCAAATTCGGCCATATTCGCATGATTTACCGTTCAATCGGGTATAAGATACTGAAAACGGGCCGCTTTGATGAAACGAACAGGTTACAAACAACAGAGTTTATATGCTTGCGTAATTCTGGCGGGGCTTTTGCTGCCATTTGGGTGCGCTTGGGCTGGCAACGGGCATTCCTTTAAATTGGTGAAAGTCGGGGTAAACCCGTTGGGGTCACGTATAAACATTCAGATACAGCCGGATCCCTCTGACACATCCTTACCCAAGGTGCCATCCGGCCCGCCCCAGACCACATCCGATGAATATGATTGGTTCTGGGCCGGTTTTACATATGATGTCTCGAAGGCTTCTTTGCTGCATTTGAATGAAGCGGAACAGCGATTGGTCGATGACCCGCAGCAATCCAGAGGTTTAGCCCCAAATTTGGCGCACATGCGCCAGTTGGTTGAAAATTATGGTACTGACATATTGATGGCAACGTTGGGCAAGGATGTGTCGCCCGCACTGGTTTTAGCCGTCATCAGTGTCGAGTCGTCGGGCAAGCCCGGTACTGTCAGTTCGGCAGGGGCGGTGGGGCTAATGCAGCTTATTCCGGATACGGCAAAACGCTTCAGTGTGGCTGACAGCAGCGACCCTAGACAAAATATTACCGGTGGTGTGGCCTATCTTGACTGGCTGCTCAAAGAGTTCAACCACGATGCGGTTCTGGCCTTGGCGGGATACAATGCCGGGGAAAACGCCGTAAAGAAGTACAAAGGCGTGCCGCCATTTGCCCAAACACGCGGCTACGTTCCCAAAGTGGTTGCCGCATGGCGGGTGGCCAAGGCATTGTGTAAAACACCGCCCAAATATGTTACTGACGGCTGTGTGTTCGATTTGAACCCGAAAATCACGCTACGGTAGTATTGCCCACTGGCACCCACCGAAAAAACATGACAAATTTCCACCAAATGAATCGGGGGGCAAAATGTCTGATACTTCACAACCGCTTTGGGTTCCTTCGCGCGAACGGATAGAATCCAGCTTACTGGCGAAATTTATCGCTAAAACCGACACACAATCAGGAGTTTCTTTGCCTGATTACGATCAGGTCTGGAACTGGTCTGTTTCGAAGCCGGCTGAATTTTGGGGCGCACTTTGGGATTTCTGCGGTGTTGTCGGCGATAAGTCAGGCCCCGTATTGGTTGATGATGGCAGCCTTATAGATGCGCAGTTTTTCCCTCAATGCAAA
>CAZMMG010000378.1:0-1934 GCA_964567355.1 uncultured Neptunicoccus sp. | reverse complement strand
ACCTTCTCCCGCGTGTTGTTGAAGGTGTATTTCCTGTGGCGGGTTTTGCCGCCGCACTCTATCTGACCAACAGGCTTTATGCGGAATCGGAATATGCGGCATTGATGGCTGCGGGCCTGACACCTGTTCAATTTGCCCGCCCGTTTTTTATTTTTGGCGGGGCTATCTTTCTTATTGTGTCTTTGTTGATCCATTTCATAACCCCGATCAGCAATCATAGTTTTCAAACGCGGCAATATCAGATCAGGCAAGAATATCTGTCACAATTGATAAAGGTAGGCGAATTCATTTCCCCTAAAAAAGGCGTAACTTTTTATTTTGGCAAGATGAAAGACGACGGGCTTTTAGAGGATATTCTGATCCGTGAAACCAACCGCTTAGGAAAGCGCATTATCCACACGGCCCCGACAGGGCGTCTGGTGGGAACCGGAAAAGATGCCAAACTGTTGCTTAACAACGGCACATTACAACAGTACGATCAGGACAACCGATTGTTAAACGTGGTGCAGTTTGACAGTTTTTCGTATGATCTGGCGCAATATGCCAAGGATCTTGGCGTGCGCAACATCAGACCTGACGAAATCATAACACCTCGATTGCCATGGGACATCGCCCGCGCAGATATTTCCAGGCTGAATTATGCGATCACCGCCCAGTTTCGGGTGGTCAAAGCCTTCTTTACCCTTCTGATGCCGATTTTGGGGGCGGCAATTCTGTTTTCGGGGAATTTCAGCCGTTCAGGGTTTTTCTATAGAATTATTTTTGCCGTCATGTTGTTGATGGCCCTGAACACATTAAACGGATCGGCGCAAAGTTTTGTGACAAAATCGCCCTCTTGGTCTTTCGTGCTCTATCTGCCTGTTGTCCTGTCCGTTGCCATTGTTCTGTTTCTGATTTTGGCAACAAAGAAGGGCTGGAATGGCCATAATGTGGCTCATATACTGACCAAAAGACGGGTTGTAACATGACGCTTTACTGGTATTTCAACCGAAAATTTATCTATTCTTTCATTCGGGTGTTTTTAATCATCGGTATTTTGATTTTCTTCGTCGATACAATGGAAAATATCAGGGCATTATCCTCGTCCGGGATTACATTTTCAAAAGCGGCGGCCCTTGCCAGTACACGTTCGCCTTTGTTTATCCGCGAGGCCATGCCTATTATTGTCATGTTGTCGGGTCTTACATTTTGTGTGGGGCTGGCCCGATCAAATGAATTCATCATCTCGCGGGCAGCTGGGGTTTCCAGCCTGAAGTCTTTAGGGTTTCCGATTGCCACAGCGTTTATGATCGGTTTGATCTCTATACTATTTCTAAACCCGTTGGTGGCAACTTTTTCAACCTATTACGATAGCTTGAAAAACGACTATCTAGGCCGTGCTGGGAAAACCGTCACAGTGAATGAGAACGGTTTCTGGTTACGGCAGAAAACCGAGAACGGGCATATTGTTATCATTGCCGACCAAGCTACCCAAAATGGCAATAGCCTGCGCGATGTCACCTTATTGATATATGATCAAAACAATAAAGCCGTTAGCCGTATTGTGGCCGCGACCGCAATATTGTCGCATGGCGAATGGATACTTATTCGCACAAAAAAATGGGATTTATCAGCCCCCAATGGCAATCCGGAAGCAAATTCCATCACCAAATCGATCTTGCGCATACCAACAACGATCACGAGCCAGCAAATTCTGGAAGGCTATCCAAAGCCGGAAACCGTTGTGATCTGGGATTTACCCAAATTTATCAGGGCCATGGATAACGCCGGATTTTCATCGCTACAACACCGGGTGCATTTGCAAATGGAATTGGCCCGGCCCATTCTTTTTGCGGCGATGATAATCATCGGGGCCGTCTTTACATTGCAAAATGCGCGGTTGGGAAATTTAGGTATTTCAGTATTAATGGCCCTCTTATGTGGGTTTTCACTAC
>CAZMMG010000377.1:0-1942 GCA_964567355.1 uncultured Neptunicoccus sp. | reverse complement strand
TATTGTGTCATAAAAATGCCCATCCGGTCCCATTTTTCGCCAGTGGGAATGTGCGGTTGAACAAGGTGGCAGTGGTCATTTCAAAATTGTTGGGGAAGCTTAATGAAAAGGCACTGACCCAGTCCGAGTTTTTGCCCGCAAGCCCCGAACCTGTTGAAAATTGCCCTAAATCCTTTTCACGAAAAATACGTCCGGCGGTTGCCCCGAAATTCCAGCCAGATGGGTCATAGCGGGTATAATTAACCCCGACATTGGCCCTGAACCCCAGCTCTTGCCGGTCAAAACCGGGGAACCGATTGGTGGAAAACAGGTTGGATTCATCGAACTCTACCTGAACGCTGTCTTCATTTGGCGTTGTGGTTTGATTGTCCCGGTTCCAAACCAGTTGCATGATGGGTTCGATCATATGCGTGGCGGTTCCAGTCATTTTGGACAATGGCCATCTGATATCGGCGGAAATCGTTGGCGTCATACGGTTGGCGGATGTTCCCGCAAAGCCTGTGTAATTGTCGCTAAGTGCGTAATAGACCGCGTCGATCTGGCTGCGTGCCCCCAGAAGTAGACCATTTGACAGCTGCCATTGCCGCTGCCAATCTGCTGTGCCGCCTATGCGTGTGAAACGGTCATTGCCGGCGCGTAGCAAGGTGGTTGTATAGCCACTAAAGCCCAATTTACCACCAAACAGCGGGTCTTCTTTGATGCCTCGGTAATATACATCGGGAAATACCAGCGGAATTTCCGCATCAATTTCATTGGTTCGCAAGCTTTGAAAAATTGATGTGCTAACTTTCATAAAACTATCTTTGCGATTGCGCTCTAGATAAACCTCTGAAAACAGCCGGTCTTGTGCCGAAATGTTATTCTTGTCCACATAACCATATTGCGCACGAAAGGTTTTGTCGGATGCGACATCCACTGCAAAGCCCCATTCATAATCTTTTGATATGCGAAATCGACCCAAGCCTTTCAATGTGGATCGCAAGGGATTGTTTTCAACCCCGTCGACCAGCAATAGCGCACCGTCAAACTGGTATCGGCCTCTTTTGGTTTCGCGGCGATATTGGCCTTCTGCAACAAAGTTGCCGCCTGTAGACACGAAAGCGGTGACAGTTGCATCCGAATGATCATCTATGGCAATAAAATAAGGAATTTTTGCACCGAAATTCAATATGTCCGAGGTAAAAAATGTCGGCGTCAGAAACCCTGTCGCACGGTCAACTGTCGGATCCGGCAGGCGTAGAAGGGGGCTGTAAAACACCGGAACGCCTAAAAACTCCAACCGGGCATTTTCAAAATAAAGTTGCCGTGTCAACTCGTCGTGGACCACCCGGTTTGCGCGTATCTGCCAAAATGGTGTCCGGCGCAGTTTGCAGTATCCGCCGCCTGATTTTTGATATTCTTTACCGGGTTTGCCGATGTAACAGGTGCTTGCCACCACGCGGTCAAGAACTTTGAACCGGTTGTCTTTGTATTGTGCCTGATCCGCTGCCATTTGAAATTGCTTGGCGATCAACACGCGGGCGCCGTGTATTATATTTTGCGACATATCTGTCGATAGATCGGCGGTTTTTCCGGTTAGAATACTGCCGTCCGCAGAAGTGATGGTGAAACCGTCGGGAATATTCAGCCTCCCGGTTTTTTGATTATACACAACTGTATCTGATGTGAGCACCTGCCCGCCCGAGATGATGCGCACATTGCCCCGAGCAGTCAGTATTTGCGAGGTGGCGTTGTAATCTATCGCATCTGCAAACAGACCTACAGGGTCTTTTGATTGTGCAAAAACGTTAAGCGTTGTGAATGTGATAAACACAGCAGTCAGCAAAAAGCTTGATAGTATTTTCAAGGTCATTGCACTTTATCCGTCCTCTAGATGCAAAAACAACGCCAATGCCGCAAGCAATGCGGCCAATGGGGGGGCCCATGCAGCAAAAAATATGGG
>CAZMMG010000376.1:0-1953 GCA_964567355.1 uncultured Neptunicoccus sp. | reverse complement strand
CCTTCGCGCAAACCGCGATCTGCCACCGTCAGCTTATCGGTCGGCCAAACCCGCAGGACTGCTTGTAAAATAGCAGCACCAGACATAATCAGCTCGCAGCGGTCATTACCGATACAGGCCGCCTTGCGCCGTCCCGACATGCCAAGGCGCAGATATTCCTGGGTTACCCCTTCGACCTCTGCCGCCGTCATCGAAACCCCGTCAATCAAATCGCGCTCGTAATGTTTTAAGCCTTTGAAGGACGCCGCAACAGTCGTCACCGTCCCCGAAGTGCCGACAATTTGAAACGCACCGCGCGCCACTACATCCGAAAAATCTATCGTACGGCCAAACTCGGCAACCGCATCTTCAAAAGCGCAAGACATCAGGGCAAACCTTGCCGCATCACTTGCAACATCGCTGAACTGGTCGTTCAAAGTCGCCACCCCGTAAGGTACGGAAATCCAGTCGATCATCTGCACCCCGCCCGGTGAGCATCGGTTGGTTTTTTTGCAGGCCACTTTCAGGTTGCGCAACGCTAGGGCACGGGCGTCAGGGGCAACATCTGTCAGATCAATCCATGCCAGCTCGGTCGAGCCGCCGCCAATATCGATGACCAGCAATTGTTCGGTTTCAGGTGCCACATGCGGTGCACAGCTGACCGCCGCCAGACGGGCCTCTTCCGCAGGCTGGATAATTTCCAGTTGCAAGCCGGTTCTGGCTTTGACTTGACGCACGAACATTTTACCGTTTTTAGCCCGCCGACAGGCCTCTGTCGCCACAAAGCGCGAATGCACCACGCCGTGGGATTTCAGCTTTTTCTGGCAAATATAAAGGGCCTGAATGGTGCGGTTGATCGCAGACCGCGATAAAGTGCCGAACTCTTCCAGCCCCCGGCCCAAATGCACCGGTTTTGAAAACGCGTCCACCACGACAAATTCATCACCTTCGGGGCGGGCGATTAACATTCTGCAGGAATTAGTCCCAAGATCCAAAGCCGCGTATAATTCATCCGACTTAAGCGGATAATCCGCCCCATGACGCCCCTGTGCAAAAAAACTTGCTTTTTTCGCACTTTTTGCCAGCATCATTCACTCCTAGATCACATTTATGTAATGTTACGCCCGCACTTGCTTTATTACAAGCCAGATTGCAGGGCCCAAAATAGGGTTCTGTCGCTTCTTTCTGTATTGAAGTCGAAAAACGACGCTGGAATCACCATGGCACGCGCTAGGCGTTGCATAGAAAAGGAACTCAACATGACTGACGTTACCATTGTTTATTGGCGCGATATCCCCGCCCAAGTGATTGCGGGCAAAGGCCGTCGCGGCGCAAAGGTTCAACTGCCCGAGCGGTTTGAACAGGCGATCGACCGTTGTGCAATGAAAATAGACGCCAAGGATTCGGATGCCTATCTGGCGGAATGGCGCAAAGCCGTACCTTATCAGGTCGAAGGCGATCAAAATGATGTCGTTCGCGCCGAAGCAGACAGGTTGGATGCTGAATATACCAAAGACAAGATCAAACAGCTTATCGCAAATGACGGCTGGGAAAAGTGACAGGGGATTTCCCCTTTTATGAAAGGTTAAAGCGGATGGCATTGCTTAATTTCGCGCGCAAAAAAAATAACGTAACCGTCAGCCCCAATCTGGAGGCTTTTCTGGAAGGTTATTCCATCGAGGTGATGCCGCGCACGGCTGACAAAATCGAGGATTTCCGCGACCTTTTACCCAAAGGTACCCGGGTTTACATCGCCCATATCGACGGCACTCCGATCGAGGATATGGTTGCTACTGCAAAGCGTATCAAAACCGAAGGCTATGATGTGATGCCGCATTTTCCAGCCCGCATCATCAAAGACAAAGCCACATTGGCCGACTGGATCGCGCGCTCCCAAGGTGAAGCGGATGAAAAGCAGGCCCTGCTCCTGGCCGGCGGTGTGGACAAACCCCATGCCGACTATCCTTCAACCAT
>CAZMMG010000375.1:0-1968 GCA_964567355.1 uncultured Neptunicoccus sp. | reverse complement strand
GTGCTAGGTAACACCACTCCAGTTATCATAATGCCGGAAAAACGGGTTTTATTCCGAAATTCCATTCTGAAAAAACAGACCGGGAATGCTTATGTTCTTGTGCCAATAACCGCCCTTGCAGGATATTGCGGGATCAAGAGAATTGTGCCTCTGAAGCGAATTTCATCCTACAATGTAAAATTTTCGGAAGATGAGCTGATTGTTCTGAATGGCGGCGCGGTTTTGAATTGCTCGATCGAAATGGATTTTTTGTCCGAAAATATTGACCAGCCGCACAGCATACCATGCTTCGATGTCGACACAACAAAAGCACTACTTGCCAAAATTTCTAAAACCAAGGTGTTTTCGAAAAAGTTGGATAACATTGAACCTAACCGTCAACGCTATCCTGTTTCAGCTTTTCACAAATAAATTGCACCGCCAGCCCCAACCCGTCAGGCGCAATTCCGTGTGCCATGCCGTGCGAGACATGGGTTTGTACATCAAAGCCCGCATCGATCAAAGCCGCTGCGGCTTTGGGCATATCGCTGGGCGGTACCACCATATCCATATCGCCGTGGACCAGCAAAACCGGCGGCTTGTTCAGGGCCTCGGGCTGCAATGCCTCGGGCTGCAATAATCGTCCCGAAAACCCGACAATCCCCGCCAAAGGGTCAGCCCTGCGTGGCCCCAGATGCAGGGCCATCATGGTGCCTTGCGAAAAGCCGACCAGTACGGCGCGGTGCGGCGCCACCCCTTCACGCACCATTTGTTGATCCAGCCAATGCTGAAACTGTTCAACCGATTTCAACATGATCTCATGGGCAAATTTTTCCGAAGTCATATCAATGGCAGGTATGGGAAACCATTCGCGTCCCATCGGGTTCATCGTGCAGGTATTCGGCGCATGCGGCGATAAAAACGTGGTATTCGGCAGATGTTCCGCCATCGGATCAGCCAGCCCGATCAAATCGTTGCCGTCAGCACCGTATCCGTGGATAAACACCACCAGACTATCTGCCCGGCCCGATTTCGCGCTGCGTTTTTCTGCCTTCAAACTCATCCCCTGATCCCTTCTCTATCCTTTATTACGCGGTAATAGGCCCAAAGCAGCCGTGCGGCAACCGCGCGCCATGGCGACCACGCTTCGGCCATTAGATTAAACGCTTTTTCCGAGGGCCGCGCATCCAGACCGAACAAAACCTTGACGGCTTCCTGCAAGGCCAGATCGCCGGCGGCAAATACATCCGCGCGCCCCAATGAGAACATCAGATATATTTCCGCCGTCCAACGGCCAATACCTTTAATCTCGACTAATCGTGCGATCACATCTTCGGTTGGCATTCGCTGAAATGCCGCATAGTCCAGCCCGCTATCGGCCAGAGCTTTGATATATCGCACCTTTGGCCGGGATAGCCCGCACCCGCGCAAATCATCCTCGCTAGCCGCCCGTACTTTGGCAGGCGTAATCAACCGCGCTTCCGCCAAGCGCTGCAAGATACTATCCGCCGCCGCCACCGAAATCTGTTGGCTGACAATCGCATTCAGCAAAGCGGTAAACCCGCCCGCCCGAAGCCGTAAAGGCAAGGGGCCGGTTAGCTCCAACGCCTGTGCAAAACGCGGCTCGATCGCGGCCAAATACGCCGCCCCTTCGGCTAGGCAATCCTGCGATGTGATGACCCGCCCTACCAAGCCTGCGCCCGCACCCATTGCAGGGCCTCGTTAACGCTACCAACCACATTCGCCTTGGGCAATGCCGGGCGGTTTATCACCACAACGGGCAGACCCAATACACGGGCCGCATCCCGTTTGGAACGGCTTTTCTCGCCCCCGGCCTTTTTCACCACCAGCCAATCCATCGCCTTTTCCCTAACCACGGCGACCCCCCGTTCGATGGACAACCGCGGAGTTCCTCGTAAAACAGCAACCTCTGCAAACGCGAACGGCGCTGTTGCCGTGCACTATACTCCGGGCCTCAAGGTTGCGGCC
>CAZMMG010000374.1:0-1973 GCA_964567355.1 uncultured Neptunicoccus sp. | reverse complement strand
TTATGATAACGGGCTGTTTGGCTGTAATCTGGTCGTGCGCTCCACCGATAAAGCAAAAGTGGCGAAAGTCGCACAAAAAATACACGATGCTTTTTGCCGATGACCCCCCCGACACAAGCCGAATTATTTGAAGCCATCGATGCCACTTGGGCACCGTTCGCATTTCACCTGCACAACGGGTGGCTAATTCGTGAGGGCATGGGTGGCGGACAACGCGTTTCGGCCGCTACATTGCTGGCCGACACTGACAACCCTGACATAGCGTCGGCTGCCGATAAAATGCACGCGTTAGGTCAAAAATCTTTGTTTATGCTGCGCAATTCGGATGGCGCTCTTGATGCTGATCTAAGCGAATTAGCCTATAAGACCGTAGACCCTGTTGCCATTTTAATCACACCCACCGCTAATTTGCTGAACATGCCACCAAGACAAACTCACGCTGTCAACACAACTGAAGCCCCCGGCGCAAAAGCCAAAGCTATTTGGAAAAGCGGCGGCATTGATCAACCGCGCTTAAATGTTATGGAGCGGGTAAAAGGTGCTAAAACCTATCTAAGTGCTGGTGATATGGGGGTGGCCTTTGCGGCTTGCTATAAAGGGATTGCAATGGTGCATGCGGTTGAAGTGTCAAAAAACCACCGTCGCAAAGGCATTGCAAACGCGTTGATGTATCAGGCGGCAATATGGGCAAAGAACGAGGGCTGCGCATGGGTCGCGGTTTTGACGGTTCGCGCCAATACCCCGGCATGCGCCCTATATAACCGTTTAGGCATGAAAGAGGCGGCAGCTTATCACTACCGCCTCTTGGCTTAAGACTAGGAGGGTGTTGTCGTCTTTACCATTTATCCATGCCTTTTCCCTTGAAATGCTCGGCTAGAAAATCCAGAAATGCGCGCAATTTCGGTTGGGTATATTGACCATGGGGATACATCGCATAAATATCCTGAGATTGTTCCGGTAATGCATCCAACACCGACATCACCCGGCCGCTTGCAAGGGCCTCATGGTATAAAAAACAGGGTAAAAACGCGATGCCAAGCCCGGCTTCAGCGGCTTGCAACAATGATTGACCATCATTTGCCGTCAAACTCCCGCTAGCACGAACCATACGATGTTCACCCGAGCATGATTTCAGTTTCCAGACGTTGCCTGCGGGTTGATTTGAGTAATGCAACAGGCTGTGCTGGTTCAAATCCTCAATGCGCGTCGGCATTCCGTGGCTTTCAAAATAAGCAGGGGACCCTACGATCCTCATTTTGGTTGAAGCCAGTTTTTTAGCCATAATGCTGCTATCTTGCTGTTGACCAGTACGTATCACCACATCAAAACCATCTGCAACAGGATCAATGTGACGGTTGCTTAGAACCATATCCACAGACACTTCAGGATAGAGACCCAAAAAATCTCCTAGTACACCGGACAGATGATTGCCGCCAAAATCGGGTGAAGCCGCCAAACGAATGGAACCACGCGGCGCGATTTGCATGGACGACACCATGGCATCGGCCTCTATTGCATCCACAAGAACCTGTTTGGCTTTGTCATAATAGGCCAAACCGATTTCTGTCGGGCTGACCCGACGCGTCGTTCTATTAAGAAGTCTGGCACCAAGGCGCGCTTCTAGGGACGATACATGTTTTGAAACTGCGGACTTGGATAAGCCCATTTTTTTGGCGGCATCTGTAAAACCACCATTATCCACGACCTTCGCAAAGGCCTCCATCTCCATTAACCGGTCCATACTGACATTCCTCGTTACAAAATCGGGTACATTACTAAACTTACTGGTTGTTGTTTCGCATTCAATTTTGTCAACAATTGGGAAACAAACTGTTTTTTACAGATTTTTTTGGCTAATTTGGCGTTTTATTCGGGTTTTTACAAATATTTCCCCTTGGAATACGGCCACAATGGTCTTAAGTCATAATTTGATCAAATTATTTGCAGAAACAACCAAAGGCCCGAATCATGGC
>CAZMMG010000373.1:0-1981 GCA_964567355.1 uncultured Neptunicoccus sp. | reverse complement strand
CCGCGGTGGGTGGAGTTGAATGCGCAGTGGTCGGCGAACAGCGGTACGGTGGTGCGGGTGGCGGGGGGGGTGGGGTGTTATTCGGTGTGTGGGCCGGGGCGGTTTTTGATGCCGGGCGATCTGGAAGGCTCGCCAGCATTGACATTTTGCCCGCTACCCGAAGGCGGGTCCAAGCGCGGCTCGCTTTACCGAGAATTTTCAAGGCGCTATGAGGCGTATAAAGCCAAGGTGGTCAAGCCGTTTTTTCGCGATCACTTTGCCAAGATAGATCGTCAGATTGTGCTGGTTGATGTTCTTGGGGCGGTGCATAATGGGCCTGCGGCAGTGGCTGATTTGCGGCTTGCGATGGGGGATGTGTTGCAGGCGTTCAAACCAGGGCATAACAGTTGGCTATCAAAGGTTTTGGGTGCGCGGCGGGTGGAAAAAATCTTGTTTGCGGCTACAAAGGCGGATTATTTACACCATAAGCAACATGTGCAGTTGTCCGCATTGATGCAAGCCTTGCTGCGCCAAGCACGGGATCGCGCGGCATTTTCTGGGGCAAAAACCAGCAGTCTCGCGCTGGCAAGTTTGCGTGCCACGGTTGAGGAAAATCATACATATAAGGGTGTGGCTTTGGACTGTGTGCGTGGTACACTTTTGGATACGGGTAAAGAGGTGGCGATGTATGCAGGCAGATTACCGGATGACCCGAGTGTTATCCTGAATGCGGTAGCCAAAGGGGCGAAAGATTGGTTGGATGCGGATTATACTGTGATGAAATTTGCGCCTGCGAAAATCACCATGAAACCAGACTTTGGGCCGCCACATATCAGGATGGATAAAGCGGCGGAGTTTTTGTTGGGGGATGGTTTGTCATGAATAAAAAACCCGTTGTGATCGAACTTGAACCGGTCGGTAAAAAAACCGCGCGGCCAACGCCTGCGGATGTGCCTGCGGTACCTGAAGAACAACAAAATATAATGCAAGTCGCGGCCTTGCACATGGTGGCGCGAAAGCCGTCGCGCATGGGGCGGTTTTTTAGTGCGGTGCTGGCGGCCCTTGTCGGCTTTGTGGTTTCGGTTGCATTTTGGGATTTTGTGACAGGCGTTATGGCGCGAAATCTGTGGTTGGGCCGGCTGGCTTTGGCTCTGACAGTTCTGTTTGTTCTGGGCTTGTTGTTTTACGGCTTGCGCGAATTGGCCGCGTTTGCACGTATGCGCCGTATGGATGGGTTGCGCCAAATGGCGCATGCGGTTTTCGAGCGTTCGGATTTACCTGCGGCCCGCAGATATTCCGATCAGTTGGTGCGACTTTATGACAACAGACAGGATTTGCGCTGGGCGTTTGGCAAATTGTCGGATCAGAGCATGGACATGCTTGATGCGGATGCGCATATGGCCTTGGTGGAAAGTACTGTCGTTGCAGAGATGGATAAGCAGGCGGTTAGTATAATAGAGATGGCAGGGCGGCAGGTGGCAACGGCGACGGCACTTATTCCGCTGGCCTTGGCCGATGTCGTGGTGGCTTTGACGGTAAATATTCGTATGATCCGCCGCATTGCCGAGATTTACGGCGGGCGGTCAGGGTTTTTTGGATCGTGGCGTTTGATGCGTGCGGTAGCAGCCCATTTGGTGGCAACGGGGGCGGTGGCCATTGGTGATGATATGATCGGGTCGATAGCGGGGGGCAGTGTTATCTCGAAATTGTCGCGCCGTTTTGGTGAAGGGGTGATCAACGGGGCTTTGACTGCGCGTGTCGGCGTGGCTGCAATGGAGCTTTGCCGGCCTATGGCATTTCGGGTGGCCTGCAAACCGTCCGTGACAGGGATTATGAAGCGCGCGTTGACAGGGTTTTTCAACAAATCGGGCTAAACCCGGAGATGAAGATTTTACCGAGTTGATTGTCCCTGACGGTTTCGCAAAATTTCCGTTTTAGCTGTTATAATACTAAACTAGGGTCCAGACTCAATTAGATTCAATTAGATCCACCAGATTGCAGT
>CAZMMG010000372.1:0-1985 GCA_964567355.1 uncultured Neptunicoccus sp. | reverse complement strand
ATCCGTTACAGTGTGGGCGAATGGACAATAGACGGGATTGGCAACGGGGATTGGGTTGCGGGCTAACCCCGCCTGAGCCGAAACCTTATGCGACCTGCCTGTTGCGGTTGACCAACCTGCGGCCAAAATCGTTACTGGGTTTTTCAATCACAAGATAGGTGACTGCGGACAGCGCGACCGTGATGCCGTAGACCAGAATGAAATTCAGCAGGTGCGATGCGACTGTGAGGTCATAGGTTTTCAGGGCCGAGAGAACTATAAAGTGCCACAAGTAAAGGCTGTAGCTGATCGAGCCTAAAAACAGCATCGGCTTTAAGGTCAGAAACTTTGCTAAAAGCGGCATTCTATCGGCGGTCAGAAAAATCACGATAAGGGTTGTCGCCAGCCCCATGGCATCGCCCCTTGCGCCGAAGTTATAGGTCATCGACAAGGCGTAAAGCATCAAGGCACCCCATATCCATACTTTGGGTTGAATGGATTTCACCGCCTCAAGGTGGGGCCGTAAATGGAAAGCGAGCACGCCCATGAAAAACAGGTGGCCGTATTTGATCGGCATCCAGCTTATTGGTAAAGAGGTACCGACCCATTTTTTGGATATAAAGGCCAGTATCCCCGTCAGGATGTAGATCACCACAATGGCGCGTATGGTGTTTTTCAAGGTGCTGCCGAAAACGATCAGGGCGGGCATGAATATGTACCAGAATACCTCGATCGGGATCGACCATTCTACGCCGATAATGGAATTTGCTACTTTATAATCCAGAAAGCTGAGCATGCTCAGGTGCATCGCCAAATTGTAAAGATCGGGCTGCGAGCCGAATTTTACCATCCATATCGGATGGCCGATGACATTTGTGACGATCAATAAAAAGGCCGTGCAAATAATGAACCAGTAAAGTGGTAGAATACGGGCAAGGCGGCGTGTCAGGTATGCGCGGTAATTCCGGGCATCGGTAAATGTTTTGGCGATGGTGAAGCCGGAGATGACGAAGAATATTTCGACACCGTATTTACCGGCGCTCGAAATGGCCTGTCCCAAGGTGCCGAAATCGGAAAACGCAGCGGTATGAACCATGATCACCATACTGGCGGCAATGGCGCGTATTCCGGTGATGAAATTGGTATCGCCGTAATTACGAAGAAAAACTGTTTGTGATGTCACGCGCCGTGCCTTTTGGTGGGTTTATGTTGTTTAGCCAATGTTAACGGTTTTAAGCAAGGGTCTGTTTTAAGGGCGGTGCAGCATGTCCAGAAAATCCAGCGAAAATTTGTGAATGTCGCCGGGCCAGCGGGCGGACAGGTAGTTGCCGTCGCGCACGGTAAAGCCACGTTTGAGGTGTTTCATGTTGTCGCGCAAGATTGGCAGGGGGCCCTCTATAAAGTCACTGGGGCATTTGAGTGTGGCTGTGACCTCATCCTGAACTGTGATGGGATAGGTCAAAAAGTAGTCGCCCACTTTACGTTTGGTTATCTGATATGCAAGCCGTTCTTGACGGCGCAAAAGTGCGGTTGTTTTGCGGCCCCATAAGACGGATTTGCCGGTCTCGGGGTTTTTGGCGCGGCAGGTGGCGACAACGCCGTGGCAGATGGCGGCGACGGGTTTGTCGGCGGTAAAGAACCCGGCAATGGCGGCTTGCAGCGTGGTGGATTCAAGGTATGGGATGATGCCTTTGGCATGTCCCCCCGGCAGCAGGATGGCATCAAAATCATCTGTGCGGATATCGTCATAGTGGATCGGATTTTGAAAGGCTTTGTCTTGTAGCAGGGCGCGGTAGGTTGCCTGAGCAGGTTTTTGCGCGACAAGAAAGGATTTGAACGGGCCAAGCCCTGATCCTGACAGCATGACAGGGTCAGCGGTGGCGGGTTTACCCGTGTCGCTGGCAAAGCAAACCTCATGACCGTGGTCGCGTAAGGTTTGCCACGGGATTGCGACCTCGGTCGGGTCTACATCATATGTGCCTGTGGGAATGAGTATGGTCATGGGG
>CAZMMG010000371.1:0-1985 GCA_964567355.1 uncultured Neptunicoccus sp. | reverse complement strand
AGCGACAAAGGAGACCGCAAAGGATCAGGTAGAACAAAAAAGAGCATAAATGGAATGGACGGAAGCGATGCGGGGGGCCCATGGGGCGGCGGTGGAAACCGTGGCAACAATGGCGGTAACAATAATGGCGGTGGACGCGGCCCGGGTGGCGGCAATCGCCCCGAAATGCCCGAAATCGATGAAATAGTCCGCAAAGGCCAAGAGCAATTACGTGTGCTGATGGGTGGCAAAAAAGGCGGCTCTGGCGGCGGAACCCCGAATGGTCAGGGTGGTTCCGGAATGGGTGCAGGCGGTATCGGTCTGGCGCTGCTTGCCGTGTTGGTCTTATGGTTGTTTGCCTCTTTTTACCGCGTTGATACATCACAACAATCGGTGGAATTGCTTTTTGGCAAGTATCATAAGACTGGGAATGAAGGTTTGAACTTTGCGCCTTGGCCTATCGTGACAAAAGATATTTTGTCCGTGACCCGTGAAAATATTGAAAATATCGGTGTCGGGCGCAGTATTCGGGCCGACCAAGGCTTGATGTTGACGCGCGACGAAAACATTGTTGATGTTGATTTTCAGGTTGTCTGGAATATCAATGATGCGAAAAAATTCCTGTTCAATCTAAAGTCACCGCAAGAAACGATAATTGCAGTGTCCGAATCCGTGATGCGTGAAATTGTGGCCCGTACTGACCTGACGCCGATCCTGACCACTGGTAAAGGGGCGATTGCAGACGAGTTGCAGGTTTTGATCCAGAAAACGCTGGACAGCTATAATTCTGGTATCACTGTTGTGCGGGTAAACTTTGACCGGGCAGATCCCCCACAGGAAGTTGCCGGTAGTTTCCGCGATGTGCAAGCGGCCGAGCAAACCCGTGACACATTGATTAAAAAGGCGGACGCCTATTCCAACAAAGTGGTGGCGGCCGCACGCGGTAAAGCTGCGCAATTGGTTCAACAGGCCGAAGGGTATCGGTCGCAAACCATCAATCAGGCCGAAGGTGAAGCATCGCGTTTCAATGCGGTTTATGCGGAATATGCAAAAGCACCCGTGGTGACGCGAAAACGTTTGTATCTTGAAACCATGGAAAAGGTTTTAGGGGGCGTGAAAAAGGTTATTATAGATGAAAATGCAAGCGGGCAGGGCGTTGTGCCTTATCTACCCCTCAATGAGTTGAACAAATCTACGGGAGGGTCAAACTGATGAGACTTTCAGCATTTGCTTTGCCAGTATTGGCCATTATGGTTTTTCTTGGCTTGTCATCCTTTTATATTGTGGACGAGCGCGAGAAAGCTCTGAAATTGTGGTTTGGGGAAGTCGTCGGTGTCGACGAAAATCCCGGGCTTTTTTTCAAAATTCCGTTTCTGCATGAAATTGTGAAATACGACGACCGTATTTTGCCCTTGGACACGCAATCCTTGGAAGTGACGATGAAAGACAATCGCCGCTTCGAAGTGGATGCATTTGCGCGCTGGCGCATTGTTGATACGGTTCAGTTCAGAAAAGCCATCGGGGCCGGCGGCGAAAGCTCGGCTCGGGGGCGTCTTGAGACAATCTTGAACGCCGAGTTGCGTAAAGTTCTGGGTGATGTCGACTCGCGGGCTTTGTTGTCCGCCGACCGTGTCGGGTTGATGAACAATATCCGCGATGCCGCCAAAACCAAAGCCGCGGGCATTGGGGTGGAAATCATCGATGTACGTATCAAACGGGCGGATTTGCCGGAACAAAACCTAGAGAAAACTTTTGAGCGGATGCGTGCAGAACGCGAACGCGATGCCGCTGATGAGATCGCCCGCGGTAACGAGGCGGCACAACGCAAACGTGCCATTGCCGATCGTACCGTGGTTGAAAACGTATCCAAAGCCCCAAAAAATTCGGATATTAATCGGGGTAAGGCCGACGCCAAAGCGTAACCGTCTCTATACGTAGCTTAAGGCCTGTGTCCTGCGCACCTACGCCTATGTCCGAGACCGCCGGCGTGTTTGGTTAGGTTGCGG
>CAZMMG010000370.1:0-2066 GCA_964567355.1 uncultured Neptunicoccus sp. | reverse complement strand
GCCTTGAATATACTATATTATTATATCTGTATTTCTAAACCAGTAAACTAGTTTACTGGTTTTATATCTCTGCGGTTTTGAAGACATATAGGTGAAGCAAATTTTGTCAGGTTTCCCCGAAGCCTCTAAAAACTGTAGCTGAATTTTTGAATATCCCCGCCGAACACTCTGGCAATCAGGGCCTGGCTGTCGACATCGTAATACTGCCTATAGCCCCGTTGTCTTTGTGATGGATTGACATTCGACAGTTCCGGCAGCTTCAAGTTCAGGCTTTGGCCCAAGCGCTTGGCATCCTCTGCCAGCTGTTCCATGCGCAAATAAAAATCACAGCGATCACCCCCGTTTTTATCCGACACATAGCTATGTGCGCCATCATTTTGCAGGTTTAGCCGGGTCGTGGGGGCACACAAAAAATCGTTGAAATCACAGTTTTTGGCAACACCCACCGCCGGATGGTCGAAGCTTTGTGTCTTTAGCCAGTGGTAATAGGACACCATTCTGTCCCACGGATTACGCACGATAGTAAACACGAAATAGCGCTCGATCTGCGCTTGCGTCACCAGCCCGTAAATATCCGTCAAGCGTGCATGTTTCCACAACCGACCCGAGGATTGCAAACCCTTGATACGGGCGCGTCTGTTCTTGGCTTTCGGCGTGTCGCCGATTAAAATATCGTCTTCATCGCCTTGGCCTCTAGGGCCATACTTAAAGAAGTGCCCCCGGTTTTGGGCATGTGGACAAAAATATATTTGCGGCCATGCGATATGATCATGGCATAACGTTAACCTGCCGGAACCACATGCTCAACCACCGAGTTAGGGCTGGCGAGAGGGCCTATTTCCCGTTATACTGCGCCCAATGATAAGACCGATAAAAGGTCATACAGGCACATGACAGCACTAAAAAAATTTGAACGGCTAGAAAGCCTTGGGCTTTGGAAGAAAACGCAAACCTCTCAGAAAAAAGAGGTTATCGTTTCTTTTGGCGATGCCAGCCTTGTGTTATCCGACAGCCATGACACCCCCCTAAGCCATTGGGCACTTGATGCCATTGAAATTCGTGCGATCGATGATGAACGGGTAATTTACACCCCCGACAGGGATGGGTTCGAGACGCTTGAAATCAGTGATCCGACGATGAACTATGCCATAAACAAACTGTGCAAGGCCATTCACAAACCGAAATCGCAACGCGGCCGTATTCGTTTGCTTTCCACCGGGCTGATCATTGTTTTATTTAGCCTTTTGGCATTTTTTTGGTTACCGGGTGCGCTTGCAGATTATGCAACCCGGGTTGTTTCTGACGCCAAGGCCCGTGAAATAGGGGCGAAACTGATGCCCTATATCACCCAATATTCCGGCCAACCCTGCCGCTTGGATGTGACTGATCCTATCATCCGAAAACTGGAAAAACGTCTTGTCGAGGACAGCCGCAATACTGTGTTCATTGTCGATCTGGGGGCGCGCTACAGCATACATTTGCCGGGCAGGCTTATTTTGGCCAACCGCAGTTTGGTCGAGAACTTCCCCGAACCCGAAGTTCTATCGGGGTTTGTGCTGATGGAAAAAGCCCTTCAGGATAAAGCCCCCGCCTTGCGCAGCTTGTTTTTGCAAGCTGGCACCATCGCAACGCTTTCGTTTCTTGTGTCGGGCACTATCGATGATAAAATCCTGGCAAACTATGCAAAAAATCGAATGGCAAAGCCGATGATTTTGCCCGATGCAAAAATTCTGCTGAAGCGCTTTAAGGCGGCAGATATTTCAAGCACGCCTTTTGCCCGCGTTCTGAACAACCGCGTCTTGGAAAACGGCGACCCGGTCAAAGGCGAATATCAACCAATATTAACCGACCCTGAATGGCTGGAGCTACAATCTATCTGCGAAGGTTAAATCGCGACCAAACCACCGTTCTCCAGACGCAAAACCCGGTCCATACGCTTGGCTCTGTCACTTATAAACATCTCCGAGCACACGAGACTAAGGCGAAAATCGAAAGACGTATACTGCTGAAAAAAAAAAAACAACAAAAAATGACCACCAAACAACGACCCATAGACAACAATACAA
>CAZMMG010000369.1:0-2078 GCA_964567355.1 uncultured Neptunicoccus sp. | reverse complement strand
GGTTTGGCTGTAACAGCCCGGTCTATGTCAAGGCGATGTGGGGAACGTCCTTTAGATAGGGTAAACGTGTCTGTGCAGCGCTTACGGCGGGCGCATCAATTTGTGCCGTCAGGATTTCTTCTGATCCACCTGCGCGGGCAGCATCTTGCCCTGTGGGCGTCAAAATGCAGCTATGCCCATAGTAGTCCAGTTCGTTTTCAGTGCCGGCGTGATTGGCATAAGCCAGCCAAATCCCGTTTTCAAAGGCGCGGGTCGGCATCACTTTATCAGCGACAACGGGCCAGTTTACATTCAGTGCGGTGGGGACAATAGCCAGTTCGGCCCCAAGCTGTGCTGCACGGCGCAGGGTTTCGGGGAACTCGGCATCGTAGCAAATCAAAATAGCGCATTTCAGTCCCATGCAATCGAACAGGGTCATGGATGTGCCGCTGGCAAAATGATCCTGCTCAAAGCCGGGTGGGATTGCCAATTTTCGGTGATTGGCAATAAACCGACCCGTAGCGTCCACATAAAGCGCCGAGTTGTATAAAATGCCCTGATCAAGTTCAGGATAGCCAAAAACCAAACCAGTTCGGGCTGATTTTGCCAGTTTTGAAGCCTGTGTGATGAACGCCTTGCTTTGCTGTTCGGCTACATTGCGCACAAGCTTGCCAACGTTGTAACCCGAAACGAACAGCTCGGGGCAGATCAGCAGGTCGCAGTCGGTTTTAGCCAATGCCGCCTCAAGCATTGCCAGCCGCTGTTCCACGCTTAGCCCGCCGCCTGCGGATTGGTATATGGCGAGGCGCATGTTATTTGCCTGCAATCAAAATGTCGCGGGAATAGCTTGTCAGGTAATCGCATCCAGATTCTGTGACCACGATACTGTCACCGATGCGCCCGCCCAATTCGCCGTCCACCGAAATTCCGCCGTCGACCGCAAAGGTCATACCGGGTTGAAGGACGGTTTTATCGCCTGCTTTCAATTCAGGTGCTTCAAGATAAGACATGCCGATAGAACGCCCCGTCCTATAGCCGGTTTCATAGCCGCGCTCACGGTAGATAACATTCGCCGCCTCGGCCACGCTTTCGGCTGTAACACCCGGCTTAATGGAGGCGATTGCGGCCTGTTGCGCGTCTATTGCGGCCTGTTGTATCAAAGCGGCCTGATCTGAAACCGCTTCGACAAAAAACATCCGGTCAAATCCCAGTTTATACAGTTTGAACTGTGCCATATTGCAAAAACAAAAATAGACCGGATCGAACTTTTCCAGCTTTTTCACACTGGCACGGCGGTGCACCATTGATGTGTCTTTGCCCGATTGCATCACTTGCAGATTATGGATCATCGGCGAGATAAAC
The DNA here is from genome assembly GCA_964567355.1 of uncultured Neptunicoccus sp. Taxonomy (GTDB): domain Bacteria; phylum Pseudomonadota; class Alphaproteobacteria; order Rhodobacterales; family Rhodobacteraceae; genus Amylibacter. The sequence continues at coordinate 737 of CAZMMG010000369.1, read as the reverse complement.
GCCTCCCATCCCTTATCGGTCAAAAACCCTGCCGCCTTGCGGGTGCCGGCGTTAATCACTGCCAATGCGGCTTCATATTCGGGAACGCCTGCGGCCAGTGCCCCTTCGGCGGCTGCCATCATATCGCCCGCGATCAAGCCCGCCTGTTTCATCACTTCAATCTCTTCGGGTGATTTGATCATCCGCATTTTTCCCAGCATCGGGGCGATGTCAAAGATGCTTGCGTTCATTAAGGCGTGATCCATCCAGTTCCGAACAATCGCGGGCATCAGATTGCGTTCCACCCCGATATGCCCAGGCGTTGGCCCCAAAGTCGCGCCAAGCACATTTTGCCAGCTATTGGCCCCGAAATCTTCCCATGTGCGAATGTCTGCAACCCATGTCATCGCGCCCACCATTTCGCTTTCCATCAACGGGGTGATGATTGCGGGTGGCTTGTCGGGCCAGACTAGCAGCATGCTGGGGCGGCCAAATTCAACCGACAGATAGCCCCAGAAACCGGCCAGATAAGCGATGGAGCTTTCATCGGTAAAAACGGCAACATCGATATTTTCGGCGGCCATTTTACGCTGCAGGGCGGCGGTTCTTTGTTTGGCTTGTTGTATCATTTATTCTTCCCAACATCCCCGAGCCCACGATACTAAGGCGAATAACGTATGCCGAACTCTGATAGAAAAAAAACATATAATAAATCAAAAAAAAATGACGAAAGTAGATCTCATATAGATTAAGCGAAA
>CAZMMG010000368.1:0-2079 GCA_964567355.1 uncultured Neptunicoccus sp. | reverse complement strand
GTTGTCAATCGCGGGCGCCCAACCCATAACGAAGTCACCATCCGCCGAATAGGGGATCGGCCCGTTGATGACAGTGCGGATACCAACCTGGTTCAACACCGGCGTCACTTCTGCCGCCAGTTCGGCCAAAGGCCCGAAACGTTCCAGATTGTCGGGCAATAATTGTCGCACAAAATCGCCGGGAATACCCCGATCACCAAAGGGCAGCGTATCATCCTCATAGCCCCCGATTACCAGCCGCCCGCCTGCGTCGGGTTTATAATAAACCAGCCGTTCAGGATCGCGCAGGCTGGGCAAGCCTTTGACCAGCTCAACATCAGGCAAGGGTTCGGTTACGATATATTGGTGCTCAACCGCACAGGCCGGCACATGAATGCCAAGTTTCGCCCCCAGCTCGCGGCTCCACATGCCTGCGGCCATCACCACGGTTTGCGCCTGATAATCCCCGTCCGTCGTCATTACTTTGGTGATCCGCCCGTCGGTAATTTCAAAATCGACAACTGTGACACCCTGTTTGATTTGCGCTCCGTATTTACGAGCCCCTGCCGCCACCGCCTGGCACAGGCCGGCAGGGTCAACATGACCATCAGATGGAATAAACGCCGCCCCTTCCAGCCCGGTTGCATCGATATAGGGGAACAATGCCTTGGCCTCTGCCGCCGAGATCATCTGCATTTCCAGATCAAAACTGCGTGCCATCGTGGTCAAGCGTTTGGCTTCCAACAAGCGTTCCTTGGTCGCGGCCAAGCGCAGGCTACCGGTTTTTTTCCAGTCAAACGCCATGCCGGTTTCGGCCTCGAGTTGGTCATACATCGCAACCGAGCGCTTTAACATCCGCGTGGTGTTGCGCGATGAACGCAACTGCCCGACCAGCCCCGCCGCATGCCAAGTGGCCCCTTCGGTCAGCGCTGCTTTTTCCAGCAGAACCACATCTTTTTCGCCGTTCTTTGCCAGATGATAAGCAATCGAGCAGCCGATAATACCGCCGCCAATGATCAGATGTTTTATCGAATGTTGGGCCATCCTACAGAATCCTGTTGTGCGTTACACATGAAGGTAACAATAGATAGCAACATTACTCAACATATTTTGTCGTTTTATGTTGTTAACCCCCGATTTAACCGACATAATGGTCGCATGATGAGCAAATATAGCCAACAAATCGAAAGTGCCGTCGCCCTGCGGGGCACCATAAGCATCTCCGAGGTTTCAGACCTATTGGGCGTATCGGGTCAAACCGTGCGGCGCATCATCAAACCGATGGTAGAAAGCGGTCTGGTTCAAAAAATTCACGGCGCCATTAAAGCCGTGGAAAACCCGATGACAGCCCCTTTTCAAATTCGTATGCAACACAACCGCGCGGCCAAAGCGGCCATAGCCGCCAAACTTGCCGATATGGTTGAAGACGGCCAAAGCCTTGCCATAGACACCGGTTCGACCGCCGGTTTTGTCGCCCAAGCCCTGCGGGTAAAACGCAATCTAACTATTGTCACCAATTCAGCCTATGTTGCCAGCACATTGGCGATGATGCCCGGCAATCGCGTATTTATGGCCGGCACGCAGTTACGCGACCACGACGGGGCCGCATTTGACCGAACCGCCTTTGAAACCATCGAACGCATGTCGGTGCACACCAGCATCTTAACTGCGGCTCAAGTCCACCCTAAGCGCGGGCTTTTAGTACATGAACAATGCGAAGCGGATGTGGCCCGTGCCATGTCCTCAATAGCACAAAGCACCCATTTTGTCATTGATCATTCAAAATTTAGCCCCACCCCTGCACCCGATATGATCAAAATCACAGGGTTGGCAGCGCAGATGAATTTGATCTGTGACAAGCCCCCCGGCAAAGAATATGCGCCTGCGTTAAAAGCGTTTCAAATATATACTGCCATTTGATCACATTACCGGTTAAAAACTGCAGAACAAAACTTCATCAGCCCAAAAGCATAGGAGATTTAGCCACATATTATTTTGTGTGCAGTTGCTATTTTACTTGAATTGGGGGTTGATGTTTGTATCGGCTGGAATTAGTCAGTCACATGTTGAAAGCATCGACCTTTTAACTTATGCGCGGAG
>CAZMMG010000367.1:0-2108 GCA_964567355.1 uncultured Neptunicoccus sp. | reverse complement strand
GTTCTAGACAGTCGTGAAGCCGATACCAAAGGGGCACATCTGCAATATGCCCTGTCGCATTTCAACGTTCAGGCCCGGCTTGGAGATGATACCAATTTGCCGCCCGCACGCTATACCACCATTCCCTATTACCTGTGGCGGTATTTCGGTAAATCCCCCAAATTTATCCGCGAAAACTGTTTGGGGTTTGATGAAACCATTTTAGCCCTTGGGCCTAACAACTACTTGCACGGTTATTTTCAGTCAGAGAAATATTTCGCTGAAATTTCCACCCAACTGCGCCAAGATCTGACTTTCAAAACCCGTCCCAGTGCTGAAAACCAGCGCTGGATTGATACTATTTCAGCCTGTAACTCTGTCTCTCTTCATGTGCGCCGCGGCGATTATATGACAAGCGGTGCTTATGCCGTCTGTGACCGGGATTATTACAAACGCGCCATTGATTACATCGCCGCCCATAGCCCAAATCCTGAAATTTTTGTCTTTTCCGATGATCCAGACTGGGCCAAGGAAAACATCAATTTAGGCTATAAAACCAGCTTTTCAGCCCATAACGACGCCACGCATCATTATGAGGATATGCGCCTGATCAGCCAGTGCCGACATAACATCACCGCCAATTCGACTTTTTCATGGTGGGGAAGCTGGCTAAATGCCAATCCCGATAAAATCGTGATCGCGCCAAAAACATGGTTTGGCAAAAAAAATATGAACAACCCCGATATTATACCCGAAACCTGGACACGTCTTTAAGTTAGGCTATCGCGGATCAATTGCGCGGCGCGCTCGAAATATTTTGCATGGCTTGTCGCGGCTTGGCGGTTTTTATTAATCCATTTCAAACGCGCCTGATAATCTGAAATACTCATATTGGCCAAAGCCCCCCGAATATCATCGGCAGTTTGACAAATAATCATCCCGCGCGGATCAAAATAATCGCTAACATTCGGCGAGCCCCAATAAATAGGCACCGTATCGCACAGGCAGGCATCCACCAGCTTTTCGGAAAAATAATCCTGTTCGCGCACATTTTCGATCACCACCGAATAGCGATAAGGCGCCAGACCATTTTCCTTATTCTCGAACGCTGCATAGCCGCGCCCCATAATCTCCACATCCAGACCTTCCTTGCGGATGTGATCCACTATTTCATGACGCAATTTATGGCCCTTCAAATCGCGCCGGGCAGAGGCGATCAAGGACGCCATTTTCAACTTTGTCCGATCAACGGCGGTATAATTATCTATAAAAGTCGAGCCAAAATAATAGAACACCCCATTATCGATTTTATCCAGCAAGGGTTTTGATTTGGTAAGTACCTTATAAAACCGCCAATGCAGCCAGCGCGCCCAGCTTAAATAGCGGTGGTGTACCGCATCAGGCTCTATAATCGCCACTGAAATTTGGGATTTCACACCCAAGCGCGGCAACAGGAATAAGGGTTTGCGCGGAAATGTCACCAGATGGTCACGCGCCTGCATATCCCCCACACAGCCGTTCATCAGCCGTTCGGGACGGCCCAGAGGCCAAATAAAATTATCCAATGACAAACCTGCCAAGCCGTATGTTGGCCATATGCCATAAGGCACAATGGCAATCGCCGGCGCATCATCCAAAGCGGTCATGACATCAATTCGTAAAAAGAGTTGTTCCGGCTGCGCCCAATCAAGCTATACCCCAGTTCGGTAAACGCTTTTGTACAACCCGGATAATCGGCATCAGGCACCGGATGCTCGATCACAATCCGCTTTGGCAATTGCGTTTTCGGGGCAGACATCAAAAACGGCACCAGGGCTTTGTCCTCATGCCCTTCGATATCTATTTTCAACCCGTGAATGGTTTTGATGCCTTGCGCGTCCAGAATTGCCGCCAACGTTCTGATCGGAATATCGCCGCCAGCCGCCTCTTCCACTGCAACGATTGCTACGTCATCTTTGCGGATCAACAAAGACCCCTGCCCCTCCGCATCACTGACCGCAGCAGACACCTGTACCTTATACACATCTCCGAGCCCACGCAACTAAAGACAATCCCAAACGCCCTCTCATCCAAGACCAAAAACAAAGAAAACAACATACCACCCAACAATAATCCCACCCTAAGCTAAT
>CAZMMG010000366.1:0-2125 GCA_964567355.1 uncultured Neptunicoccus sp. | reverse complement strand
CCATTATCCAGTGCAAATGCGAGCTGAAAGACACGTTTTGCTTCGCGTAATTTGCCTTTGCTGGATAGAACAACCCCTAGATTATTCCACGCCGGGACAAATTTATCGTCTTTTTCAACCGAACTTCTTAGCAGCTTTTCGGCTTGTCCAAGGCGGCCAAGCTTTAGATTTGCGGAACCCAAGGCACTTAATACATCCGCAGTTAGCCCGTGTTCTGCCGCCGCACGCGTATAGGCGCGCAATGCCAGCTCATATTCGCCTGCCGCCATTAACCTGTGGCCGACAATCAAACCGTCCACGGCTTCGGAAATATGGGTGGCATCGACGGAAGGTGCATAGAGGCCTTTACCGGGGGGTACCAAGTCAGGGCTATGGGGTTGGGTGCAGCCTAAAATCAGGCTGCCAGCAAGCACCATAATAAGTCGGTTTTTGTATTTTGCATATGACACGTGCGCGGCCAACCAATCGTTATCCAAATACCTGCATGATTTGATACACGGATGGGCCAACCAATAGAACCAAAAGTGGTGGTACCGTAAAGCCCATTGTGCAAAGGGTCATTTTTGTCGGCAGTTTGTTGGCTTTTTCCTCGGCACGCATAATCCGTTTGTCGCGCATTTCAGATGCGTAAACCCGCAAACTATCGCCAATGGAAGTCCCGAAAGCGGCGGATTGTATCAGCACGGTTACAAAAGATTTGATGTCGCTTACGCCGGCACGTTCGGAAAAATCCTTTAAAACGGTTGCCTTGTCTTTACCTGCCCGCATTTCATTTGCAACGATGATATATTCATCGGAAAGACTTGGATAAGAATGCACCAATTCCTTTCCGACACGCGCAATGCTTTGGTCTAGGGATTGGCCGGCTTCAATACAAACAAGCATCAGGTCTAAACTGTCCGGAAAACCGCCTTCCAGTTCTTCCAACCGTTTGCCTGCACGGCTGTTGATCCAATAAATCGGCATATAATATCCAATGCCTGCCGGGGCAGCGGCCTTTACAAACTGCATCGTTATGTCGGGGTCTGTAGATAAAATCAAAACATATATGGTGCCGAGCATCAGGCCGGCAATGCCCAATGCAAGTTGAACAAATTGAAAAGTGCGCACGGCTTCTTTGGAACGGTAACCGGCCCTTAAAAGGCTTAACCTGCGTTTTGAAAAAGCCGCTAAATCCTGCGGTTCCAGAAACGAGGCGAATTTATCCAGATTCGGGCCTTTATTTATATGACGCAGGCTGATTTCCTGATCTTTCTGGGGCTTTGGCGTGTCTTGGGAAACTGTTGGGTTTTGTATTCTATCGAAAGGGTTCTTTTTTTTGACAAGCAGAAATGGTAGGGTAAGTGTGATCATCAGAATGCCAAACGCGCCGAAAACCAGAATAGGGCCAGAAGGGCCAAGTAGCGAAGTTACCATATTTATAAAATCAGAGATCATACTTAAACCTTAATATCCACCATTGTTTTCATGATAAAAACATTAAGAACCATCATAATGCCAATAATGATAGCCGCGGGAATAAACGCCGGGGTTTCCATAACATCATCATAGTAATGCGGGCGAATTGCCAAGATGGCCAGTAGGGCCAAAACTGGAAATGCAGACAGGAAATAGCCGGAAAACTTGGCTTCGGATGTGATAGCCCCGACGCGTCTAAACAGTCTGAAACGCGAGCGGATAACTTGGCTTAACCCTGCTAACACTTCTGCCAGATTACCACCTGATTGTGCTTGAATACCCACAGCCACGGTCAAAAAACGAAGATCCTGCACATCTATGCGATCTGCCAGATCTTCTAATGCCGTAACCAAATCGCAACCATATGTGGCCTCATCCGAAAGGATGCCAAATTCTGTGCCAATGGGGTCAGGCATTTCTTGCGCCACAACATTGATGGCACTGGAAAACGGATGTCCAACACGCAAAGACCGTACAATCAGTTCAACCGCATCTGGAAGCTGCTCTTCAAATAGGGCCAAACGCTCTTTGGCTTTTTTATTTAACCATACAAATACGCCGCCAATGCCCATCACTGCGGCAATGGCCAAGTTAACAAGCGGGGCGATTTCGGTTGCAATAAATAAAATAACAAAGGCCGCCAATGTGATCGCAATCATAATAAGAA
>CAZMMG010000365.1:0-2132 GCA_964567355.1 uncultured Neptunicoccus sp. | reverse complement strand
CCATATGCTTGTGCTGGATATGGCCACCCTCAAATCGCGGAAACGCCAGCCCGCAATAAAGTGCGATGACAAATGTGACGCCGCCGCCCATCATGTAAAGCGTATTGTAATTCCAGCCCAAAAGCTTCCACGTCAGCATAATCACCAGATAGGTTATCAACGACGCCGCTGATCCGATCGCGATCAACCAGCCCAACATCTTCGGGGCTGTTGCCTTATCCAGCCATTGCAACTCCAAAGACATCTTGACGGTTTGATAATAGTGAAATCCAAGGCTGGACAGAAACGTTGTCATTAACAGGCCGTAAAAACTTGGGAACCACGCTGTTACCGCAATCACAAGCCCCAACAACATCATACTGACCACCGCCAATAACTGTTCATGGATGAACATCACAACCAGGATCACGCCTACAGCAAAGAACCCCGGTATTTCGCGCACGGATTGCAGCCAGCCCAGATCGCGGCCATTAAAACCGGCAACCTCATGGACGAAATTATTCAGCAGTGCCTGCCATGTGGCAAACGCCATCGGCATGCAAAACGCCATCAGCGCAAGCAAGGTAAAAGGACGGCGCCAAAATGGCAGTTGCCCCGCATCGTAAATGGAAACTCTAGTGGACTGCATGGCGCGAGCTAACTGGAATTAGCGAACCGGCACAAGCCCCTAAGCGACCCGCCTGTCGCTTTTAAACCGTGCCGTGGCCTCGTCCACTTGGTAGCGCGGCGCAATATCCTCGACCATGACCGTTAACGCATTCACACTGTCGATAATATAGCCCACGGTTTTTTCATCCATCAGATAACTGAAATTCAGCCGCACCCAGCCCGGTTTTTCCATCTCATGCCCCGCCTGCAAAGACATCAAAAGCTGCACCGATTCCGCCTGTTCAATCCCCAGCAAACGGTGCGCATATGGCCCTGCACAAGCACAGCCACCACGCGCCTGAATGCCGTATATATCGGACAGCATACGGGTGAATAATTGCTGGTGCACCGGTTTGCCGGACACTCCGCGTACCAGAAACGAAAAGATCGGCAGACGCTGACCTTTATCCACGCCCAACAATTGCAGGTGCGGATTATGCGCCCAGACATCAAGCGCCATTTCGTTGAATCTGGTTTCGCGTTCAACAATTCTTTCATGTCCCACGGCGTCTTTCACCAGAAACACCAATGCGGCGCGAATATCGCCGATCACATTCGGGGTGCCTGCTTCTTCGCGCGAGGCAATATCCTTGGAATAAATATGCGCCCAAGGCGAAACAAAGGAAACCGTACCACCACCCGGCCAACTAGGCCGCAACGCCCGCACGCTGGAATTGCGCAAGATCAAAACCCCCGATGCCCCCGGCCCGCCGGGAAATTTATGTGGCGAGGCCACAATCGCATCTATTTCCGCGTCACTGCCGCTGGCCATATCTATTGGCAGATAAGGCCCGCCGCCGGCAAAATCCCAAACCGACAAAGCCCCGTTTGCCTTCAAGATACGGCTGACCGCATTACAATCTGTAACAATGCCTGTCACATTGGACGCAGCAGAAAAGCTGCCGATTTTTAGGTCAGAATTTGCGTGTTTTTGCAAAGCCGCTTGCAAAGCATCCAAATCCGGCCCGCCCGTTTCCGCTTCGGGAATTTCCACAACTTTGGCACGGCTTTCGCGCCATGGCAGAATATTGGAATGATGCTCATAAGGGCCAATGAAAACCACCGGGTCATGTGCCAGATCAACTCGGAACAAGGTGACCAAACGGTTCAAACCTGCGGTTGCCCCCGCGCCGGTAAAAATCACGCTGCAATCATCCCCGGCGCCTGTCAGCCGCGCAATTTCGGCGCGGGCAGCACGGCGTAAGCCGGTCATATAACCACCGCAATAAGACGCCTCGGTGTGACTGTTGGCATAATAGGGCAGCACCTTTTCAGCGACAAAATCCTCAACCTGGCGCAATGCCCGACCCGAGGCAACATAATCGGCGTAGACCAGCGGCACATCGCCGTCCAGGCCCGGGATCATCACCCCTTCACCTATTAAACCACCGCGTAAACTGCTAAGAATATCTGGTTGGGCCAATTTTTCTTTGAATTCCGATAGGGGCATGTTCATCTCCGTTTGTTAATGGCATTATGACCTG
>CAZMMG010000364.1:0-2161 GCA_964567355.1 uncultured Neptunicoccus sp. | reverse complement strand
CGTCAAACCATGATCGATCTGCAAGAAGACCGCTCATTGGTGCGCAACCTTCTGGGTGACGGTATTGATGTTTACGTGGTCGATTGGGGCAATCCGACGCGGGCGGATCAGTTTTTGACGCTTGACGATTACATTACCGGTTATCTGCGTGATTGCGTCGATTACCTGATCGGGCAGAACGGCGGCGAGCCGATTTCGTTGTTCGGTATCTGCGAAGGCGGCACGTTCGCTGCCTGCCTTGCCGCCCTTGAACCCGACTTGTTCAGCGGCCTGTCGCTGGCGATCACGCCGATCGATTTTGTCGGTGATCCCGATAATTTCCGGGCCGGTGAAGGCTTCCTTAATAAATGGGCGCAAAACATGACCGAGGCCGAGGTCAACGAGATCATCGACACCCACGGCAATATGCCGGGCGCCTTGACCGGCGCGATATTCTCGTCGCTGACGCCGATGGCCAGTATGACCAAATATAATCTGGGGTTGGCGCGACTGGAGGGCGATGAAGCCGCGACGCTGAACTTTCTGCGGATGGAAAAATGGATTGCCGACCGCCCCGATCATCCGGGGGCAGCAGCGAAAGAATGGTTCAACCTTTTGTACCGCGAAAACCGTCTGACGGCGGGCACGCTGGAACTGGACGGGCGACTGGTTAATCTAGGCCATATTTCCTGTCCGGTGCTGAACATCTACGCCGAGCAAGACCATATTGTGCCAGTTAGTTGCACCAAGGCACTGGGCAAATATGTACGCCCGAAGTTCTACAGTGAAATTGGATTTTCAGGCGGTCATGTCGGTGTTTTTGTCAGCCGCAAGGCGCAAGGGGTTGTCGCTGCGGGCCTGTCTGACTGGTTGATCGAGACGCAAAATACCAAAGTAAAATAAGGGAATACGGCGATGGTCGATAAAATCGTAAATCTGCAAGATGCCATCGCTTTGATCGGTGACAATGACACGGTTTGTGTCTCGGGCTTTGTCGGTATCGGCACGCCGGAATGCCTGCTGCGCGGTATCGAAGACCGCTTTAACGCCGATCAGTCACCGAGCGATCTGTCATTGCTGTTTGCAGCCGCCCCCGGTGACGGTAAAGACGCGGGCCTGAACCGTATCGCCAAGCCCGGGTTGATCAAGCGCGCCATCGGCGGGCATTGGGCCTTGGTGCCGAAACTGGGCGCGATGGCGATGCAAAATAAAATCGCCGCTTACAATCTGCCTTTGGGCTGCATTTTGCAGCTTTACCGCGACATTGCCGCAGGCAAGCCGGGGATGTTTTCCAAGGTTGGACTGAACACATTCGCCGACCCGCGTTATGATGGCGGCGCGATCAATCCGATCTCCACCGAAAAATTGGTGGAACTGAAGAAAATCGACGGCAAAGAATGGCTGTTTTACCGCGCCATTCCAATCGATGTTGCCTTGATCAGGGGCACAACTGCCGATAAATTCGGTAATATCACTATGGAACGCGAGGCCCTGACGCTCGATATGCTTTCTATTGCCATGGCCGCCAAAAACAGCGGTGGTGTGGTCATTGCACAAGTGGAACGCATTGCAGCACACGGCTCTTTGTCTCCCAAGGATGTGATTATTCCGGGTAATTTGGTGGATTGTGTGGTGATCGCGGATGCCGATGAGCACCGTCAAACCTACGCCACCCAATACGATCACGCTTTTAGTGGTCGCTTGCGCGGTGTGGTGGATGAATTACCCCCGATGGAGTTTGACATCCGAAAATTTATTGCCCGGCGCGCCACGATGGAATTGCCGATCAACGGGGTGGTGAACCTTGGTATAGGCATGCCCGAAGGGGTGGGGACGGTGGCTAATGAAGAGGGCCTGCTGGCCCATATCATGCTGACCACAGAAGCAGGGGTCTTGGGCGGGGTGCCGCAATCGGGCATGGATTTCGGGGCGGCGATCAATGCCGAAAGCATCATTCAAACCAACCAGCAGTTTGATTTTTACGATGGTGGCGGTCTGGATATGGCCTGTCTTGGCATGGCAGAGGTCGATCAATTCGGCAACGTCAATGTCAGCCGTTTCAAAGACCGGTTTGCCGGCGCAGGCGGCTTTATCAACATCTCGCAGAATGCCCGCAAACTGGTGTTTGTAGGCAGCTTTACCGCCAAAGGACTACAGGTCAGCGGGCAGGATGGAACCCTGC
>CAZMMG010000363.1:0-2171 GCA_964567355.1 uncultured Neptunicoccus sp. | reverse complement strand
CACCAGGGTTTGCGCCTCTTCGCCGCCGCGCCCGAATACGAACGGATCACCGCCTTTTAGGCGCAACACGCGCTTGCCAGCTTTGGCCAGCTCGACCAGTTGCAGGGATATGTCGCTCTGTTTGGCCGACGGTTTGCCGCCACGTTTGCCGGCATAGATTAATTCGGCATCTTTGTGCGTCCAAGCCAAAATGCGGCGATCTACCAATGCGTCATATATGATGGTATCGGCTTGGCGCAGGGCGTTCAATGCGTGCAGGGTTATCAGCCCCGGATCGCCCGGGCCGGCTCCGCATAGCCAGACCCAGCCGGGCTGTAATTCGGGCCAGTCGTTGGCAGGAAGGGGATTCGATTTTGTCATAGGACTGTTATGGCCCAGAGTGTGGATATTGCCAAGCGAGTGCACGACGTAAATTGGGTGATTGGCGTCAGATAAAATGATGCCTATAGTCGTGCCTATGAGCCGAAAACCAACAGGGGATTTGCGCCGTGGCTGGACCACAGGGGCCTGTGCGACCGCCGCGACCAAGGCGGCGCTGGATGCGCTGTGGGGCGGCGGCTTTCCAAATACTGTTACGATTACGCTGCCAAAAGGCGAAATGCCATGTTTTGTGCTGGCGCATCAAGCCGAAGGTGCCGGATGGGCCGAAGTGGGTATTACCAAGGATGCCGGCGACGACCCCGATGTGACACACGGGGCGTTGATCATTGCGCGGGTTGCGGCCAGCGATGGCGGGATTCAATTCAAAGCAGGCGCGGGTGTGGGAACCGTCACCAAAGCGGGTCTGCCGATAGAAGTGGGGGAACCTGCGATCAACCCTGTGCCGCGGGCAATGATTGCGCAGGTGATTGATGAGCAGGCTGCACTTTATGGTCAGGCGGCTGATGTATGTGTAACGGTTTCGGTGCCGGGGGGGGCTGAAATAGCCATCAAAACCTGGAATCCCCGGCTTGGCATTGTCGGTGGTCTGTCGATTTTGGGCACCACAGGCGTAGTGCGGCCATTTTCCTGCGCGGCGTGGATTGCCTCTATTCATCGCGGTATTGATGTGGCGGTGGCAGGCGGGCAGACCCATGTGGCAGGCTGTACCGGTGCGACGTCCGAGGCAGTGGTGCAAAAGCTGTTTGATCTACCCGATCATGCCATGCTGGACATGGGGGATTTTGCCGGTGGCATGCTGAAATATCTGGTAAAACACCCCGTGGATCGCATCACTATCGGCGGCGGCATTGGTAAGATCACCAAGCTGGCGCAAGGCGCGGTTGATCTGCATTCGTCGCGTAGTCAGGTGGATTTCGCAGCTTTGAATGGGCTGTCCCTGTCGCTGGGTCTGGCCGATGTAAGGGATGCCAATACCGCGCTTGAAGCGGTCACGCGGGCCGGGAATGAACTGGCCGAAGCGATTGCAGGCCAAGCGCACAAACAGGTGATAAACAGGTTAAAGAACACCGTAAAACATGTTGATATTGTTGTTATAAATAGATCTGGTAATATTTTGGGAACGGCCCCGTGACGTTGCTGGTTCTGGCAGGCACATCCGATGCACGGCAGTTATTAGAGCAATTGCGGAACGCCGATGTGATCGCGTCCCTAGCTGGCGTGACGCGCACACCTGTCGACTTGCCCGCTAAAACGCGTATTGGCGGCTTTGGCGGGGCTGAAGGGTTTCGGGATTATCTGACTGCAAATGGGATTACGGGTGTGGTGGATGCCACACATCCGTTTGCCAGCAAGATGACACAAACGGCGGCACAGGTTTGTGCTGAACTGGATTTGCCACATGTGATTTTGCAACGCCCCGCATGGCAAAAAACGGCGCAGGATCGTTGGTATTTTGTAGATCGCGCGGTTGAAACTGCCGCGATCATCCCCCAAGACGCGGTGGTTTTTCTGGCGACGGGGCGGCAAACACTGTCCGAATTTTCCTGCCTGCGGGGCCGAAAACTTTTGGCCCGCGTGATTGATCCGCCCACAGCACCGTTCCCGTTTGCAAAGGGTGCTTTTTTACAAGGAACTCCGCCGTTTTCCATCGAACAGGAGGTCGCCTTGTTTAGGGAAAAGGCTATTGATTGGCTGGTGGTGAAAAATGCCGGTGGCGATAAAAGCCGTTCCAAACTGGATGCGGCCCGTGTATTGGGTCTGCCCGTTGTGGTGATAAACCGCCCGGCATT
>CAZMMG010000362.1:0-2183 GCA_964567355.1 uncultured Neptunicoccus sp. | reverse complement strand
GCATACGAGATTCGCCTTAGTCTCGTGGGCTCGGAGATGTGGTATAAGAGACAGGGCGAGGACATGCCCGCGCCGGCCCAAATAGGTGTACCCGGCCCCTTTGCATGGGCTGATCCCGATTATTTTGCCCCGATCTTGCAAAGTGCGGGTTGGAAAAATCTGGCGTGGCATGCGTATGAGGCGGATGCAGAGCTGACCACGGGCAATGACCCAGACCCGTTGACCCGGGCGGTTAATTTCACCTTGCGCATCGGCCCTTTGGCCCGAAGTCTGGCTGGTATGGCCCCAGAACAGCGGGTTCAAATAGGGCAAGTTTTGCGCGAGACCTATCAATATTATCTGAGCGGGGATGCCGTGCGGGTGCCGACCAAAGCATGGATTATAACCGGTCATGCATGAAAGTAACAAAATGAAACCACATGAAAAAATTCGGGAAGCCCGACGCCTTTTGCAAGAAGCCCATCAGGAAGTGAGCGGTTTTTTGAAAACCGAACGCACAAGACGGCGCGGCGAGGCTTTGCACCAGATCCACACGATCTCGAATATGCTGTCACCCGCGCCGTTGTTTTTTTCACAGGCAGGCCAAGACCGGATGATTGATCGGCTGTTGGACGGCAAACGCGGCGGTGTTTTTGTCGACATTGGCGGTTATGACGGTGTTACGGGGTCGAACAGCCTGTTCTTCGAGGTGTTTCGCAGTTGGACAGGCATTCTGGTGGAAGCCTCGCCGACACAAGTGGAGCTGGCGAAAGCTGCGCGGCGTTGCACCTGTGTGGCTGCGGCTGTGGCGGGGGGCACAGGACAGGCGGATTTCATCGAAGTGACATCCGGCTACACCCAGATGAGCGGGTTTTTGGACAGCTATGATGCGGATATTTTAGCGAAAGTCCGCGCCAATCCACAGCACGGGGAGGTTATTCACACCCTGCCGAAAAAAACAATCGCATCCATTCTGGATGAAAATAACCTGGAAAATATAGATTTTTTATCGTTGGATCTGGGCGGAGACGAGATGGACACTTTAACTGATTTTCCGTTTGAAACCTATGGTGTCGATATTTTTAGTATTGCGAATAACACACAATCATCCGATTTACCGCAATTCATGAAATCCAAGAACTATGAATTGGTGGAATTTATCGGTGTAGATGATATTTACCGCAAGAACACAGCGTAAAGGGCTAATCGATGAAAAACCAGACCGATGCGTACAGAATGATCGTGGATGCGATCGATCGGGGCATATACAAGCCCGGAGATCGGTTGGTAGAGTCTGAACTGGCGGATAGGTTCAAGATGTCACGCACGCCGATCCGAGAGGCATTGCAACGTCTTGAAACGCAATCGATGTTGAGCCGGGACGGGCGTTCGCTGATTGTGGCTTCGCTTGATCATAACCAACTGGCAGAACTTTATGAAGTGCGCGCCGAACTGGAAGGTCTGGCAGCGCAACTGGCGGCGCAACATGCCACCCCCGAAGAGGTGCGTGTGCTTTATGATATGATAGCATCGGACCGCGCCCTGATCGGCGATCCTGATCGCTTGTCGCAGGCCAATCGCAGGTTTCACAACCAAATCCATCTGGCCAGCCGGAACCGGTATCTAATCACCCAGTTAAAACTTGTGCACCGTTCCATGGCGTTACTGACATCGACATCGTTGGCGGTGGACGGACGCGGTGAAATGGCACTGAACGAGCATGAGGAAATTGTTAAAGCGATTGAACAGCGCGATGGAAAAGCGGCTAATAAAGCCTTGAAAATTCACTTGTCATTTGCCTATGAAACCCGCCTGAAAATAGATGTGGGTGAAGTTTAAGCTTTAATTCCTTGATCGCGGGTTAATTCTGTAATCTGGTTTGTATAGAGCTGATCATTCAGCCCATGCTCGCTTTTGTCCCAGTATGAGGGACGAAAAAAGACTTCGAACAAGGCTTTATAGGAAGCCAAAAATGCAATCGGCCAATATAATATTGTCGTTAATAACCATGGTCTTAAATGCTTGTGGAGATTTGTATTTGTAACCTTGTAAGCCAAATATAATGACATCAGCTCGGTTGCAACAAAGGTGCCTATCAATGTGTTTATAAACCATAAAGGCAAGTCGGAATAGATCGGTAAATCTATCCCTAAACTCAAGGCCCACATCGGTAAAATAATTGGGGCCAACGGGCAAAGCACCCA
>CAZMMG010000361.1:0-2200 GCA_964567355.1 uncultured Neptunicoccus sp. | reverse complement strand
GTATTGCGTTTGCAGAAGCTTTGGGGATTTTCTCGTTCCTGGTAGCACTTCTGTTGATGTACGCTCAATAGGCGACAAGAACCTTTAGATTATCGGGCGGGGGCATATGCGCCCGCCTTGGTTCAAACTAGCTTGACGGAGGCTACACATGGAAGCTGAAGCAAAAGTCGGCATGCCACAGTTGGATTTTACAACATTTCCAAACCAGTTTTTCTGGTTGTTGGTGGCGCTGGTCGTAATTTACATTATTTTAACGCGGGTTGCTTTGCCGCGGATTGCCAGCGTTTTGGCTGACCGTCACGATACGATAGAACGTGATCTTGGAAAAGCCGAAGAGTTGAAACAAAAAGCGGTTGAAGCCGAAGAAGCTTATAACAAGGCTTTGGCGGACGCACGTTTTGAAGCCTCGAATATTGTTGGTGAGGCCAAGGCCGATATCCAAAAAGATCTGGATAAAGCCACCACAAGGGCGGACGCGGAAATTGCTGCAAAAGCAGCCGAGGGCGAAGTAAAAATCACTGAAATCCGTGACAATGCAATGAAGGCAGTCAAGGTTGTTGCAACTGACACGGCCACAGCCATCGTTGACGCGATCATGCCTGCGGCAAACGATGCGAAAGCGATTAAATCGGCTGTTACCACACGGTTGAAAGGGTAAGTTATGAAATATGTTACAACACCCCTTGTGCTAAGTTTAACCGCAGTTCCCGCATACGCATCAGGGAGCGGCCCATTTTTTAGCATGAACAATCCGAATTTTGTTATCCTAATCGCTTTCCTCGTGTTCATTGGAGTTTTGGTCTATCTCAAAGTTCCGGGCTTAGTTGGCGGTTTGTTAGACAAACGTGCCGACGATATTCGTTCGGAACTGGACGAAGCCCGTGCGCTGCGCGATGAGGCCGAGACGATTTTGGCGTCTGATGAGCGCAAGCAAAAAGAAGTGCAGGTGCAAGCGGATAATATCGTTGAAACCGCTAAGCATGAAGCCCAACTTGCCGCACAACAGGCCAAAGTTGATTTGAAAGACGCCATTGCACGGCGTTTGCAAGCGGCCCAAGACCAGATTACGTCGGCCGAAGCCGCTGCTATCAAAGAGGTGCGTGACACTGCCATTACTGTGGCGACGAAAGTTGCCGGTGAAGTGATTGCCGCGAAGATGACTGCAAAAGATGCAGGCAATATGGTGGATGCCGCGATTAAGGATGTAAGTGCCAAACTGCACTAGGATCAATTCAAATCAATAGCTGAAAACCCCGCATATTTTGCGGGGTTTTGTCATTTTAAGTGCTTTTGGTTTCTAGAGGATTGAACCCAACATCCAGGACGCTCGGTTTATCGATCGGTCGCCCGCCCCTCAGTCACCTTCTGGGTTGGCGTTTTGCGAGTGTCCTGCGGGTGCGTTATTACCCGAAGCGGACATCTGTTGGCCATGGTATGCTCCCGCCGGGGTGCTTAGAGCCGCGAGATTGTGACCGGTATTCCTGTCTGCATTACTCTGATTCGCATAATAACCGGCATATGGGGATCTCGAATCGGATCCCTGTGTACCGTTAAATCCGCTAGCGCCGAAAAACTGTGTGCCCCCCATGGAGCTGCTACCGCGCAGCAAGCGCACATAGGTTTGTGCGTCATAAACCACAACACATTTGGAATGGTCGTAGTTTGATGTCTGACCGTTGTAACCGTAATTGCCATGATAGCAGGGGCTATCGGCATCTTTGCCATAAGACCATTCGCCGGCATTGTTCCCAGCATAGGGTGATCTGTAGCGTGGGCCCTCTATATATTCATAGTCCGTGATTGCTGTGCCCGGGCCTGCTGGGTATGAATTTTGGGTATAAAAATTAGCAGATCGTTGGCCGTTTGCCTCGTCACTGTAATAACCCTGATAGCCATTAAAATCATCATAGTCGTCAAAGTCATCTTGGGCGAATGCGGTATTTGTGCCTAGCGAAACGGTTAAAGCGATTGCCGATATGGCAATGCCAATTATATTTTTCATCAGAATCCCTCGAACTTGTTGCAGATCAAGAGGTTAACAAAAAGTTAAGAGGAGTTAAAGTTGTGTTTTTTTTGTGGTTGAATTAAGGCGGATTGTGGCGGTTTGGATACAAATACAAACCTATTTCATCGATTTTGGCGACGATGTGTTTTATTTTTTTTCGACTGTTTTGTCCTTTGGCGTCTTTGTGTTTTTTGT
>CAZMMG010000360.1:0-2211 GCA_964567355.1 uncultured Neptunicoccus sp. | reverse complement strand
CAATCATAGCATATCCCAGGGCCAATATCGGGCCGACAATACGTTTGTTGCGAACCATCGCCAAACCGTTGCTGCCGTAGCCGTGTAAAAACAGCACAATCGGCATATCGGGGCGGCGTTCTATCGGCAGTTTGATATGGTAACTACCCGATGCAACTTTGCACGGGGCTTTGACATTCAAACAGCCTGCCAGTGCAGGCCCAGCCAGTAAACTAGCTGCAAGTGTAGCTTTCCACAATAATCGGAACCCCATTTTTCAGTCCACCGAATGCACCACGGGCAGTTTGCGCTTCAACCATCCCGGCCCGGCTTTTGATCCCATCATACCTTCGGGCACATCAATAATATGGCTAAATCCCGCCTGTTTCAGACGCTGGCTTGTACGATTGGAACGCACCCCGGTTGCACAGATCAATGCTACCGGTTTTGAGCGGTCACCGCCGACAATCCCGTCCAGTGCCGTGATAAAATCTTTCCTGCGCATATCCAGTCTTTGTGCCCCTTCACCGCTGCCGGTACGCGCCCACTCATCGGGGCGGCGAATATCGATCAAGGTCAGTTGCCCCGTTTGGGCAAGTTTATGGGCGGTAGCCGGATCGATGGCATCCCCCTTGAATGGGAATTTGTTGATCTCGCTCCACGCTACCGAGCTTGCGGTTACAGCGAAAGCCGTTCCCAGAAATACGCGGCGCGTTAACTGTGGGTTTTTGGTAAGAAATTGCATTGGCTGACCCCGTATTACGAATATATTTGGCATGATAGTACAATATTTCAAACCGGATGCAGCCCCCTTCACGCAATCTTTATCGCTTTAAAAAAGATGCACAAAAAATAACGTTTTATTCACACGCGGCAAGACGTATATATCATCCACTGACAAATCAAAAAAGAGGGCTATGACTTGCACAAAAATACATTACTGAAAAACATCGGTCTTTTGCTGCTTTTATGCGCGAGCCTGTCATCGCCAGCCCTGTCTGCCACTAAATTCACCACTCCCGACATTCTTATCTTGGGCGATTCCCAATTTACCTTTGGTTCGGGCCCGTCATTTTTGGATTTTTTCCAACACATAAAAACCTATTGCGCCCCCAACACCAAACAAGCGCAAAACCTTGAAAAACTGGGCGATATGTCTGTAGCGGTTATCGGTGTGCGATCATCCTCGCTACCGTCATGGACGGCGCACACCAAACAGGGGAAAAGTGCGGTTTGCGACGTGGATCCGAAATGGAAAGTCAATGCCGGATCTTTTGGCACTGTCAACAAAACCAAGAACATCTACATCCAGATCGGCCAAGGCCCACAGTACCAGTTTTGCAAAAAAGAAGAATCCCCGTTTGAAGCCATGTTCGCAAATAATTATTATAATCCGAAATTGCTGGTGATGTCGTTTCTGGGCAATTCATCCCAAGGCTGGGCTAACAGCTATGATGCCGCTTTGCGGGACGTAAAAAAAACCATGGATCAACTGCCGAAAGATATGCCGTGTATTTTCATGACAACGGCACCGTCTTATAGTAAAAAAGTTAATAAAATGCGGGTGCGCGCCCAGAAAAATCTGAAAAAAGCATTCAAAAAATCCAACAGCCGCTGTTCCTTTATCGAAGGCCTGACGCCCAAAACCATAGCCGCGAATGCAGGCAACAAAAGCTTTTACCGACGCAAAAAATCAGGCGCGGTGAAAGACCCGTATCACCCGAACAAAAGGGCTGCTAAAAAGTTTTTCTCGATAGAAAAGAAACAGATATGTGCTGCAATTTATGCGCAAGTTAGGAAATAAACCGTTACGCCCCAAATCCACCCGCTGTTGGGGTGATAACGATCACGGCTTCGCCCGCTTTCAACCCGGTTTGCGCACAGCCCTCTAATTCTTCCATATGACCATCAAGCCGCCTGACAAAGGTTTGGCCCTTTTCGCCCGAACCGCCCGCTTGCAAGCCTTCCGGCGCACGCAAGCGGTGGGATGCCAGAATTGCCATTTCCATATCCTCCAAAAACCGCACCGTGCGTTTGGTGCCAGCCCCCGCCGACCACCTGCCCTTGCCGCCTGAACCTTTGCGAATGGTGAACTCTTCCAGCAAAACCGGATAACGGAACTCCAGAATTTCCGGGTCTGTCATGCTGGAATTGGTCATATGCACCTGTACAGCTGACACTTATACACATCTCCGAGCACACGAGACAAAAGCGACACTCATATGCCGTCTT
>CAZMMG010000359.1:0-2212 GCA_964567355.1 uncultured Neptunicoccus sp. | reverse complement strand
GTTTTTGCATCAAAACCAGATCATGCCAACGATGAAATTTGAAACCTGCCTGTTTTACCTCGGCGACCTTACTATAGCCTAGGTGTGCATGAAACCCGATAGCCCCCTGATTTTCGGCACTCAGAGCCGCAATCAAGCTATGCACCCTACCCCCGTGTGCATGGGTTTCCAGCCTTTGCATCAAGGCCTTACCGATGCCCTTGCCCTTTGCATCCGGGGTTAGAAATATCGAGTGTTCCATGGTAAAATCATAGCCCGGGCCGTTGCGAAACCGGCCATAAGTGGCAAAACCGCAAAGCCCGTTTGCATCTGTCGCCACATAGAACCCGTGGCCCAATTCCGCCCGTTTCTGGATCAAAACCACCAGATCATCCACGGTTTTTTCAATGTTTGTGAAGGTATAAACCGTGTCGCGGATCACTGGGTTCCAGATATCGCTAATGGCTTTGGCATCTGTCGGTGTGGCTGGACGGATAGGCATGAAGCCTCCTGTGTTTTACAGTTATAGTCTCTATCCTTTTGACTTTTGCAAGGCTTAACGGTTTGATGCTCAACAGCTGCAAGCTTTTGTGTTGACTTCGCCTTATGTTGCCACCCAAATACGCCAAACAGGAGAGTTGAATGCGTTATAATACTTTGCCAAACTCTGATATGAATATCTGCGAAAGATATTTGCGACCAGTGATTTCCTACACACCAAACATACGGCGATAGCAATGGCCCTTTGGATCCCCATCACCATCGCCGCGTCTTTTGCGCAAAACCTGCGTTTCATGTTGCAAAAACACCTGAAAGCCACACAGCTGACCACCGGCGGGGCCACGTTCGCGCGATTTTTGTTTGCCGCGCCGATTGCGGTGTTGCTGGTTGTCATCATGACGAAACTAGGGTGGGACATCCCGCAAGGATCAACCCGCACCGGCCTGTTCGTGGTCATCGGCGGCACATCGCAGATCATTGCCACCATGCTGGTTGTAGCCCTGTTCGCGGAACGCAATTTCGCCGTCGGCATCACCTTGAAAAAGACCGAGGCCATCCTGACCGCGCTTGTCGGGTTTTTCGTCTTGGGCGAGGGCATATCGCTGCACGCCACGCTGGCCATATTGATCGGTATCGTCGGGGTGATTCTGTTGTCCGACCCGCCGAAACTGGCAGGCAGCGGCGCATGGTACAAACGTATTTTCAACCGCAGCGCTGGTTTGGGCATTGGCTCGGGCATTTTCTTTGCCATATCGGCCACCAGCTACCGCGGCGCCAGCCTATCACTGGGGTCAGGCGATTTCATCATCCGCGCGGTGTTCACGCTGGCCTGCGTTACCACATTTCAAACCCTCGCCATGGGCCTGTGGTTGCGGTTGCGAGAACCCGGCGAAATGACCCGGGTGTTAAAGTCATGGCGGGTGACGATGCTGGTGGGCATCACCGGCGTTTTAGGCTCGCTGGGCTGGTTCATGGCGTTCACCTTGCAAAACGCGGCCTATGTCAAAGCACTGGGGCAGATCGAGCTGGTGTTCACCTTTGCCGCCTCCTACCTGATTTTCAAGGAACGCAGCACTAGGCGAGAGGTTATCGGCATCGGGCTGGTGGTGCTCAGCATTCTTTTGCTGATATTGGTGATCCATTAGGGGTTAATTGCCGCAATCTTTGTAGTTGTTGGCTAAACAGGCACGTGACATTTCCCGGGCTTTGGTAAGGTCGGCTGGTGTCAGGGGTTTAGACGCTATGTCTCTATTTTTAACGGCATCTTTATAACCGTTCGCACTCGCAAGACTAAACCACATATAGGCCATGATATAATCCTGTGGTACACCCTGCCCATTCCCGTACATCACACCCAGATTAGACTGTGCTTGGGCAACCCCCTGTTCGGCCGCCAAGCGGTACCACTTCACGGCGGTTTTATAATCCTGCGGCACACCCTTCCCATTGCCGTACATCCAACCCATATTATACTGGGCATAGACATAGCCCTGTTCGGCGGCCAAGCGGTACCATTTCACGGCCTCTTTGTAATCCTGATCAACCCCCAGCCCCTTGTCGTACTTTGCACCGACATTATACTGGGCAGCGGCATAACCCTGATCAGCCGCCAGGCGGAACCATTTCATGGCTTCTTTGCCGTCTTGCGGCAGCCCGCGTCCATTATCATACATCACACCTAGATTATACTGGGCAGCGGCATAGCCCTGTTCGGCGGCCAAGCGGTACCATT
>CAZMMG010000358.1:0-2225 GCA_964567355.1 uncultured Neptunicoccus sp. | reverse complement strand
ATAAAATACTGCGCAATGATGAATGGGACGCTTTAGAAGCGGCGGGCAAGACGCGCGGAGCGCCGGTTGATCTGCAGGACGGTTTCATCCATTTTTCGACCGCAGGGCAAGCCCGCGAGACTGCCGCAAAGCATTTTTCGGGCGCGGATGGTTTGATGCTTTTGGCCTGCGACGCGGATCGGTTTGGCGATGCTTTGAAATGGGAACCGTCGCGCGGTGGCGATTTGTTTCCGCATTTATATCGTGGCTTGAACCGCTCGGAAGTCCTATGGGCGAAAGCTTTGCCGGTTGTCCATAGGCAACACCAATTCCCCGAGGATATGACATGAGGGTGATCGAAAATCTTGGGCTGGCTGTAGTCAACAGGATGGATCCCGAACTGGGCCACAAGCTGGCGATCAAATCGCTGAATATGGGGCTTGCAGGGGGCAAGGGCCCTTATACATCTCCGCGGTTGCGCAGCACATTGGCGGGGCTTGATCTGCCAAACCCGATTGGGTTGGCAGCAGGTTTTGACAAAAATGCGCAAGCTATCGCGCCGCTTTTGAAGGTCGGATTTGGCTATATAGAGGTGGGTGCCGCGACACCTGAACCACAAAGCGGCAACCCCAAGCCGCGGCTGTTTCGACTAACGCAAGACCGCGCCTCGATCAACCGGTTCGGGTTCAACAATGAAGGTATGCAGGTGATTGCCAACCGGTTGTCGCAACGCCCGAAAGGCGGCATTGTCGGGCTAAACCTAGGGGCCAACAAAACCAGCTCGCACCGTGCCATTGATTACGTCAAAGTGCTGGAAACTTGCGGGCCTTATGTGGATTTTGCCACCATCAATGTGTCGTCCCCCAACACCGAAAAACTACGCGATTTGCAAGGCCGCAGTGCACTAAGCGCATTGGTTGCCGGGGTGATGGAAACCCGTGACCATCTGGACATTAAAATCCCGATTTTCCTGAAAGTAGCACCCGATCTGACACCGACAGATATCGAGGACATTTCCTATGTTGCACGGATGTCGCGGATCGATGCGGTGATCGCCACCAATACAACCGTGACCCGGGACGGGCTGATCAGTGCACAGGCAGATGAAACCGGCGGCCTGTCGGGGGCACCTCTGTTTGACATGTCGACCCGCGTGTTGGCGCAATTTTCCGAATTGTTGGGCGATGATGTGCCGCTGATCGGGGTTGGCGGCATTGCTACGGCAAAGCAGGCCTATGCCAAAATCAAGGCGGGGGCCGCTGCAGTGCAACTATACACCGCTTTGGTTTACGGCGGGTTTTCACTGGTCAACCGGATCGCAAAAGGGCTGGATCAGTTGCTGGAACAGGACGGCTATGACAATATTTCACAGGCTATCGGCAGTGAAAGGGACAAATACCTATGACGCAACCAACCATTTGGCATAATCCGAGATGTTCCAAATCACGCCAGACCTTGCAATTGTTAAAAGACCGGGGCTTTGATCCGGTGATCGTGGATTATGTCAATACCGCGCCCGGTCGGGCCGAGATCAGTGCAATTCTTGATC
Source organism: uncultured Neptunicoccus sp. (assembly GCA_964567355.1). Classification (GTDB taxonomy): domain Bacteria; phylum Pseudomonadota; class Alphaproteobacteria; order Rhodobacterales; family Rhodobacteraceae; genus Amylibacter. The sequence continues at coordinate 697 of CAZMMG010000358.1, read as the reverse complement.
TGTTGGGCATCGATGCAGTAAAATTGATGCGCACAAATGACAAACGTTTTGCCGAAGCTGGATTGTCAAAATCAAATAATGCTGAAACTTTGATCGACGCGATGGCAACACAGCCCATCCTGATTGAGCGTCCCATAGTCATTCACAACGGCAAAGCCGTCCTTGGGCGCCCCCCCGAAGCGGTGCTTGATATTCTTTAGGATCGCCCGACGGAAGCTTCCAATCCGGGATATTTCCAGCCCAGTGTCAGCCCGCGGGCAATAAAGAACAACAGCATGCTGGCCCAAAGCCCATGATTGCCGTAAGGCCCTAAAAAGACCCAGAGGCTGATGACATAGACGATCACCGAAATCAGCATCATATTGCGCATATCCGCCGTTCTTGTAGCCCCGATAAAGATACCGTCCAGCATCCAGCAGGCCACGCCCGCCAAGGGGGCCAGAACCATCCACGGCAAATAGCGTCTGGCTTCGATGCGCACATCCGGTGCCGTGGTCATCACGTCAATGGCCCAGCCGCCCCAAAGCCAGAATGCTAGGGTTAATGCAATGGTAACGGCCACCCCCCAAAAGCTGGTCAGATAGACGCTGCGGCGAAACACGTTGCGGTTTTGTGCGCCCAATGCCTGCCCAATCAAGGCCTCGGCAGCATAGGCAAAACCGTCCATCGCATAGGCGGTGATATACATGAATTGCAG
>CAZMMG010000357.1:0-2228 GCA_964567355.1 uncultured Neptunicoccus sp. | reverse complement strand
ATATGAAGGTGATAAAGCCATGTCCAAAGCCCAAAAACTAGAATCCCCGCGACTGGGAGAGCCGTTTTTATTAACGCCCGGGCCTCTGACTACATCTTATGCGGTGAAACAGGCGATGCTGTGTGACTGGGGCAGTTGGGATGCCGATTTTCGCGCCATGACGGCCGATTTGCGCAAGGGTTTGCTGGATTTAACAGGCGACACCAACGGTGTTCTGGATTGCGTGCCGATGCAGGGCAGCGGCACTTTTGCGGTGGAAGCAATGATCGGTAGTTTTGTGCCCAAGGACGGTCATGTGCTGGTGCTGGCCAACGGTGCTTACGGTTTGCGTGCGGCGGAAACCATCAAGCGTATAGGTCTGCAACTGACGCTGATCGACAAGGGCGATTATATGCCGCCGCGCGGGCCCGAGGTGGCTGCGGCTTTGGCCGATGACCCCTCCATCACCCATGTTTTTGTGGCCCATTGTGAAACCAGTTCGGGGATTTTGAATCCGGTGCAGGAAATAGCGGATGCGGTTCACGCCGCCGGGCGCAAGTTTTTGATCGACAGCATGAGTGCCTTTGGTGCGGTCGATCTGGACTTTGAAAAACTGCGCTATGAGGCGTTTGTTTCTTCCGCCAACAAATGTATCGAAGGGGTGCCGGGTTTTGGCTTTGTTATTGCCCGCAAGGAGGCGCTACAAGCCGCCAAGGGCAACTGTCATTCGCTTAGTCTTGATGTGCATGCGCAATGGGCGACAATGAACAAGACCGGCCAATGGCGTTTTACCCCGCCAACCCATGTTGTCGCTGCTTTTCTGGTGGCTTTGAAAGCGCATCAGGCCGAGGGCGGTGTGATGGCGCGCGGCGCACGCTATGCAAACAACCGTGATGTGATGGTGGCAGGTATGCGCGAACTGGGGTTTGAAACCCTGTTGCAAGACCGCTGGTTGTCGCCGATTATTGTCACGTTCTTCTGTCCTGCGGATGACAAGTTCGCATTTGGCAGGTTTTACGAGATGATGAAGCAAAAAGGCTTTATCATTTACCCCGGCAAACTGACCGTTGTGGATAGCTTTCGCATCGGTTGCATTGGCCAAATGGACGCGCATATTATGCGCGATGTGGTTAAGGCGGCCCGCGATTGTTTGACCGAAATGGGGGTAAATGATGCATCCCCGCCAAAAGAAGCCCTGATTGAGCGCGCCAAACTGGCGGCTTGAACAATGACCCATTAACCCACGGTAAAAAGGAAACCTGACCGATGAGCATTACCAGTGAATACACCTATACCCGCAGCTATCGCGGTAAAATCAAAGCCGCTGTTCTGGATTGGAGTGGCACCTTGGCAGACGCTTATGTGATCGCACCGGCGCGGGTTTTTGTCGAGGTTTTCAAAAACCAAGGGGTTGAAATTTCTATGGAAGAGGCTCGTGGCCCGATGGGGTTGCGTAAAGACCTGCACATTTTGCAACTGACCCAAGACCCGGTGATTGCGGCGCGTTGGCAAGCGGTGAAAGGCACACCGCCGACACAGGCGGATGTGGATGCGATGTTTGCCGAATTTGTGCCTGCGCAAATTGCCTGCCTGCCCGAATACACGGCACTTTTGCCCGGTATCAAAGAGGTTTGCAACGGGTTGCAGGCAGACGGCATTAAAATCGGAGTTTCAACCGGTTTCGTGCGCTCAATGGTGGATGTTTTGATGAAAGACGTGATTGCACAGGGCTTTACGCCTGATGCCAGCGTGGCCGGTGACGAAGTGATCAATGGCGCGCGCCCCGATCCGCATATGGTGTTCAAAAATCTTGATCTGATGGGCATTTCGGATGTGAAATCGGTGGTGAAATGCGATGATACGGTATCGGGCATTGGCGAAGCGATGAACGCAGGCTGCTGGGGTGTGGGGCTGGTGCGCTATTCCAACTACATGAATGTCAACACGCTGGAAGAAGCCGCTTCGCTGACGGATGCGGATATTGCTGCACGGATGGCCAAGACCCGCAAAATTCTAGAACAGGCCGGGGCGCATTATGTGATCAACAGTCTGGTTGAGCTGCCGGCGGTGATCGACGACATCAATGCACGTCTGGCACGCGGTGAAAAACCGTAAGGCAAACGATTAGGGGGCCCCAGCAAAAGGCAATGCATCCCGAAGCTGGGGCTGTTCGGGTTTGAATGACACGGATCATTAGAAAATAAATTCGAAAATAAAAGGAATAACATACTGAATACGTTGTGTTATTT
>CAZMMG010000356.1:0-2264 GCA_964567355.1 uncultured Neptunicoccus sp. | reverse complement strand
CCTATATATTGTCGAAATATTTAAAAATGGGCGTAGAGTGGCTAATAAATTCAACGTTTTTGCGATTATTCAAGGCGGGCGGCTGCAGTATGAGGCCATCGCTTTTGCCGCTAGCTTTCGCGCTAAACAGCCTGATTTCACTGGTCGTCTGATTTTCGGCGAACCACAACACACCGAAAACTGGGGCTATGATCCAAGGGTTGACCGCGACGACGTGCGCCAGATATTGCAAAGTTTCGGAGCGGAAATCATTCCGTTTGAAAACCGCGTTTTTGGCAGTGACTACCCCTATGGCAACAAAATCGTCGGCTTAAAAGCTCTGCCCAAGGGTGAACCTTTCGTATTTTTTGACACCGACACTATTTTCACTGGCCCGCTAAGCGCGGTCGATTTTGATTTTGAGCGCCCCTCTGCCTCGATGAAGCGCACCAATACATGGCCAGTGATCGAGCTTTACGGCCCAGGCTATGCCGAAAGCTGGAAATCACTTTATGACAAATTCGACCTCGATTTCGACAGCTCGCTGGATCTGGCCCAGCCCGATGAATACTGGCAACGCTATATGTATTTCAACGCCGGCTGGTTCTTTTACAAATGCCCGCATCAGTTTGCCGATCTGTTCACACATTACGCCACTGAAATCATGCGCGACCCGCCACGCGAGGTTTGCACGCAAGAGTTCGATCCATGGCTGGATCAGGTCACCCTGCCGCTGGTGATCAGCAAATTAGGCGGCGGACGGCCTACGAAATCACAACTGCAACTCGACGAAAAAGTGACCTGCCACTATCGTACCTTGCCATTACTTTATGCCCGCGAAAGCGACGCGGCGATTGCCGTCATGGAACAAGTTATCGCGCCCAATAAAATCAAGAAGGTGATCAAACACTCGGAAGCTTTTCGCAAGCTGGTATTCCAGAAAAAGGGCGTGATTATCCGCGAGATGTTTGACCGCGATAACCTGCCGCGCAAAGAACGCGCGATACGGCAACAGATCAAGAAGCGGAAACTTTGGTTGCGGTAAAGATTATTACTTCTTACGGTTCTGCTTTTCCACAATGCCGGAAACACCCTCGCGCCGTTCCAGTTCGCTTTTCACATCTTCCAGCGTCACCCCGCGCGATGACAGCATCACGAACAGATGAAAAATCACGTCGGCAGCTTCCTCTTTCAGGTTTTTCTTGTCGCCTTTCACCGCGGCGATGATCGCCTCGACCGCTTCTTCACCGAATTTTTCGGCACATTTCTCTGGCCCGCGCTTGAACAGTTTGGCAGCATAAGATTTTTCCTCGTCGGCACCTTTGCGGCTTTCGATGGTACGCGCAAGGCGAGTCAGGACATTGGCCATGGGTTTTCTTTCTTACAGTCTGACAGGCACGCCGTTGGCGGCCATGTATTGTTTGGCTTCTTTAATGGTGTATTCACCGAAATGAAAGATCGAAGCGGCTAATACGGCTGAAGCGTGACCCTCTTTCACCCCGGCCACCAGATGATCAAGCGTCCCCACCCCGCCCGAGGCAATCACGGGGATATGCACCGCATCCGCAATTGCACGGGTCAGCGGCAGATTATAACCGCTTTTAGTGCCGTCACGATCCATCGATGTCAGCAGGATTTCCCCTGCCCCCTTGCTTTCCATCAGGCGCGCAAATTCAACCGCATCAATCCCGGTAGGCTCACGCCCACCGTGGGTGAAAATCTGCCACTTGCCGGGGGATACGGTTTTCGCATCTATCGCCACCACAATGCATTGGCTACCGAAACGATTGGCACTGTCGGCCACCACTTGCGGGTTGGCCACGGCGGCAGAGTTAAAACTGACCTTGTCAGCCCCGGCCAGTAACAGATTGCGCACATCTTCGGGCACCCGCACCCCGCCGCCGATGGTCAGCGGCATAAAGCACTGTTCCGCCGTGCGCCGCGCCACATCAAACATGGTGCCGCGATTTTCTATGGTGGCGGCAATGTCCAGAAAACACAGCTCATCGGCGCCCGCCGCATCGTAAGCCTTGGCACTTTCCACCGGGTCGCCCGCGTCTACGATATCGACAAAGTTGACACCTTTGACCACACGGCCATCCTTGACGTCTAGGCAGGGTATGATACGGGTTTTCAGCATGTTTAGCCTTTCAAAAGTTCCGCAGCTTCAGGCACATTGATCATTCCCTGTCTCTTATCAACATCTCCGAGCCCAAGAGACTAAGGCGAATATACATTGCCTTTAATAGCTATAATAACAAAAAAACACGCATATACACACAAAA
>CAZMMG010000355.1:0-2267 GCA_964567355.1 uncultured Neptunicoccus sp. | reverse complement strand
GTCAGGCCCGCATCCCCGTCAGGGCCACCGATCACGAAAGCCCCTGTCGGGTTCACATGCCATTCGGTAGCCGCCGTAATCCAGCCTTCGGGCAGGGTTTTGCGGATATAGGGTTCAACCACCGCACGCACATCATTTGATGTCATCGACGCATCCATATGCTGCGTAGACAAAACAATTGACGACACGCCCACAGGTTTACCGTCGACATAATTCACCGAAAGCTGTGATTTGCTGTCAGGGCCAAGCACAGCGGCTTCGCCCGATTTACGGGCTTCGGCCAGTGTTCGTAAAATCGCGTGGGAATATTGAATAGGGGCCGGCATCAGATCGGCGGTTTCATTCACCGCATAACCGAACATAATGCCCTGATCGCCTGCGCCCGCATTATCAACGCCTTGCTTGATATGAGCAGATTGTGGATGCAGGTAGTTATGCACTTGCAGGTTTTTCCAGTGAAATCCGTCTTGCTCATAGCCCACATCGCGCACACAATCGCGCACGATGCTTTCAACGCGCCCCATCATATCTTTCAATTTTTCGGGGGATGACAGGCCAACTTCGCCGCCAACAATCACACGGTTGGTTGTGGCAAAGGTTTCGCACGCCACACGTGCAAGTTCTTCTTCGGCAAGAAATGCATCCAAGATGGCGTCCGATACGCGGTCACAAATTTTATCGGGATGGCCTTCGGAAACGGACTCCGAAGTAAACAGGTAATTCTGACGAGACATTTATTCGCTCCAGTTTGATTAATTCGCCACGTCAGGAAGCCGTTGTGGCAAGAGATACGGGTTGACTAGTAGCCCTGCCCCGCTCGGTCAATGATATTATGTATTTAATCGGGTTTGCCTAACCGGAAAGTCACATATTTGGCCGATACTCCCAAAATCAGCAACAGCAACAGAAATGGTATATCGCCAAAACGGGCATATATCGTCGGGGTAAGTGGCATCGGTAGGTCAGCATCCAGAAAACCCGCCTTATTCAGTTTCAAACGGCTTAGAACCCGCCCATATGGGTCTATCACAGCAGACACGCCAGTGTTAGCAGCCCGTACTGCGGGCAGGCCCTGCTCGATGGCGCGAAATTGCATTTGCACCAGATGCTGAAACGGGCCGAGTGTATTGCCGAACCATGCGTCATTGGTGATTTGCAACAGAAATTCAGGCCGGTCAGCCCCCATATTGACCGCCGCAGGAAAAATCGCCTCATAACAAATCAAGGGTAAATAGGACGGCAAGCCGACAGTCGAAATAGTTCTAGGCCCACCGCCCGGAGTAAAGCCTTGCAAATTTGCCGCCAAACCGCGAAAGCCCAAAGCGGACAGGTATTGGGAAAACGGCACATATTCGCCAAACGGTACCAAATGGGATTTGTCATAGATCGCAACAAGCCCACCTTTTTGGTCAAGCTGGATCAGCGAATTATACAACTTGCCCCCCTCAAGCCGTCTGATACCAGCAACAATCTGGGCATGCGGCCCTGCGGCTTGTGACAGGATTTGTAGATCTGCTACGTTGTCTTGCAACATATAAGGCACCGTAGTTTCAGGCCAAATCACCAGATCAATGGGCTTTTTGGCGGGGGCCGAGGTTAGTTGCAAGGCGCGACGAAAAAACACCCCTATCCAGTCAGGATCCCATTTCTGTTGTTGCGGCGCATTGGGTTGCACCAGACGCACCCGGATATTTTTTTGTTGTTGAATTTGCGGATTCGGAATCTGCCATGCACCGCCAAACAATAAAACCGCGAAAAACAAAACTGTTAAAACAGGGGCCACAAAGCGTTTACTTGGGAAGCTCAACACCAAAAGCCCACCAAACACGGTTATAAATGTCAGGCCAAACGGCCCCACTATAGACGCCCACTCGGCAATCGGTGTTTTAATCCATGTGTAGCCCAGCAATCCCCAAGGAAAGCCGGTAAATATAACCGAGCGCAAATATTCCATAGCAGCCCAAGCCACCGCCAAACCAATAATATAGCGGCCCAGACTTGCGCTGAATTGTTTCGACAGCGCAAAGGCCCCGCCCCAGAACAGGGCCAAGCCGCCTGACATGGCCAACAAGGCAAAGGGGGCAAGAATACCGAATTTTTCGGGTTCAACCAAAAACGGCTCGATCAGCCACACCATGCTTAGGCCAAAATAGCCCAGCCCGGCCCACCAGCCAATACCAAAGGCATGTTTCCATGACAGGGTTCGGGAAGCGCAATAGCCCAAAATTGGTATTGATGTAAAAACCCCGATGGGCAATGACACAGGT
>CAZMMG010000354.1:0-2271 GCA_964567355.1 uncultured Neptunicoccus sp. | reverse complement strand
GTTGTGGCTGTATAGGGCAGAGCGAACCCCGAGCTCGACAGTGGGCGGCGGGTGGGGGGGGTTGGCGGTGGTGACCTGAAATGCGTATAGCGCTTTGGGCGCGCGATGTGCTGCGGTTGCCGATAAAGATCGTTTTTACCTCTGCCGCACAAAGATTGCATTCAAAATATCCGTGTTGGCTGATTTCTAAAATGGATGCGGTCATTGCAACAACGCCGGAAGCGGCGGAATATGTGCCGAATGTGCACGCGGTTGTGCCTCACGGTGTTGATACCTCGCGGTTCAGACCGGCAAAAAACCGTACTGTTGCGTGGCAGGCTTTGGGTTATGGCGGTACCCGGGGATTGGCGACCGTGGGACGGGTGCGACCGGAAAAAGGCACCGATGTTTTTGTCGATGCGATGTTGCAGGTTTTGCCCAAACACCCTGATCTGGTGGCTTTGGTTGTGGGCAAGGCGGCAAAAGAACATTTGGCATTTCAACAAAAACTGGTGGCAAAAGTCGCGGCTGCCGGTTTGTCCGACCGCTTGCTTTTTATTGGTGAAATTGACCCCGACAAGATGCGAAGGCTGCTTCGCGCCCTAAGCCTGCTGGTGGCATTGCCGCGCTATGAAGGTTACGGGGTGACCCCTTTGGAAGCGATGGCAAGCGGGGTGCCTTTTGTCGGATCGGATACCGGCTATTTCAAAGAGTTTTCGAATGGCGGGCTGATGGGGAAACTGGTGCCTGTCGCGGATGTAAAGCTTGCGGCAGTGGCGGTAGAGGCTTGGCTTTCGGATGCGGAAAAATTAACACGGGCCAGCACATTGGCCCCGGGGTTTGTGGCACAACAACATAGCGTAAATAGTGAAGTTGCGGGTATAAACGCGGTCTATGAAGGGTTGTGGAATAATGCCTGAAGCTGTGCGAAATTATAAATCGTTCATTGTCCATTTACAACGGGCCAAGGGGCGCAAGGCGCAGGTGCGCGATTTGGCAGATAAGCTGCCTTATCAGGCCCAGATTGTCGATGCGGTGGATGGGGCAAAGCTGTCTGGTGATGCTGTAAAGGCGTGTTTTTCCGAAACACCCCTGATGCAGCCTAGCTATCCGTTCAAACTGAATGTTGGCGAAATGGGGTGTTTTTTGAGCCACCGCAAGGTGTGGCAAGAGATCGTCGATCAGGGTCTGGACGCGGGTTTGATTTTTGAGGATGATGCCCATATCGATCCAGGCCATTTTGCGCGTGCCCTAAGCCTGGCGTCCGAGCATGTCAAAACCCTGGGTTATATTCAATTCCAAAACCGTGATATTACCGATGTCAGCCGGGTGCTGGCAGAAGATGACGGGGTGCAGATCGTGCAACCGGCGATCACGCCTTTGCGCACATCTGCACAGTTGGTTAGTTTTAATACCGCACAAAAACTGTTGAAACTGACAGAAAAGTTTGATCGGCCAATTGATGGTGTTTTGCAACTTTATTGGGAAACCGGATTGCATATTGCCTGTGTTGTGCCTTCGGGGGTGTCTGACCGGACGCAAGCAACCGGCGGAAGCACGCTGTCGAAGAAGCAGCCATTGATCACAAAACTGGGGCGAGAGTTCAAACGTGCGTGTTATAAGGCGCAGATCCGGAAATATTCAAAACGAACCGCTGGTAAGATTAATTGAAGTTCGCTAGGGAACGGTGAAAAAGGAAAAGATGATATGTCGGGTGTATGGCGCGCATTAACAACGGATGAATTGACCGGTGGCAGCAACCACGAAACGGCGGCTTTTGGAATATTTGCGCCAAATGCATTGCAGCGTCTATTGATCGCGATCGGAAAAAAAACCGTTCTGAAACGGGGAGTTTTTCGCGGTGGTTATACCGGCTTGATCCTCGCCCTGTCGAAAGGGCCGCTGGATATTTTTTTTAGGGGCTGCGCTTACCGTATCTGGGGGGAAAACAATCTGATTGAATACGGGCTGCTACTGAACCCCAACTACAATCATGCGGATCTGGATTTTTTACTGGAAAATGCCCCTGATGATGCAAACTTTGTTGATCTGGGATCAAATATTGGGCTTTATTCGCAGCCGATGGCGAAAACCGCCCCAAAGGGGAAAACCATTTCCATAGATGCCAACCCGTTGATGGCGGCGCGGCTGACATTTAACGCCCAAGCAACCGGTTTGGATAATCTGCATATGGTGTCTGCTGCGGCTGTCTCTTCAACCCATCCGACGCCTCCGGCGGGCGCTCTCGGTGTCCTCTCCGTGGGCTCCGGTGTCTTTCAAAATAACTGAGCA
>CAZMMG010000353.1:0-2284 GCA_964567355.1 uncultured Neptunicoccus sp. | reverse complement strand
GAGGTACAACGTGACAAATCGCACAAGCTTGCGCTGGTGAATTCCTAATACCAAACCCCTGAGTGTGAATTTCTTGCGATGCAGTTGAACAGCTCGACCCCGGTGCTTTGGTATAACAAAGACGCGCTTGACGCAGCTGGTGCGAAAGTGCCGACAACATGGGCTGAAATGAAAACCGCATCGCAAAAGCTGGTTGATAGCGGCATGAAATGTGGCTTCTCATTCGGTTGGCAATCTTGGGTGATGCTGGAAAATTTCTCGGCTTGGCACAATCTGGAAATGGGCACCAAGGAAGACGGCTTTGCCGGGTTTGATACTGAATTCACCTTCAATAACGATAAAGTGGAAGCCCGTCTTGACGACATTGCATCCATGCAAAAAGGTGGCTTGTTCCAATATGGCGGTCGTCGCGGCGACAGTCTGCCGCTTTTCACCAATGGCGAATGTGGTATGTGGATGAACTCATCGGCTTATTACGGCTCGATCAAGAAACAGGCTAAATTCAACTTCGGCCAAACCATGTTGCCGCTGGATACCGATGTGGCATCTGCACCGCAAAACTCGATCATTGGCGGCGCCACTCTTTGGGCGCTCAAAGGCGGCACGGCGGATCAATATAAAGGTGTGGCCAAGTTCATGACCTATCTGTCTTCACCTGAAGTGCAAGCCTGGTGGCATCAGGAAACTGGCTATGTGCCGATCACAACGGCGGCTTACGAGTTGTCGAAAAAACAAGGGTTTTACAAATCAAACCCTGGCACTGACACGGCAATTCATCAGTTGAGCCTGAATACGCCAACGCCGAATTCGCGTGGCATCCGGTTCGGTAGCTTTGTTCAAATCCGTGACATCATCAACGAAGAGATGGAAGCGCTTTGGGCCGGTGACAAAACCGCCAAAGAAGCAATGGATACAGCGGTTTCACGCGGCGATGTTTTATTGCGCAAGTTTGAACGCACCGTTAAATAAACTATAAACTTGATTTCGCCCGGCAATAATCGTAATTGCCGGGCGAAATTTTGCGGAGACACTGATGCTCAAACGCGTGCATTTTCCATCATCCCCATTGCCCTATTTGTTGGTGGCCCCGCAAATTATCATCACCCTTGTGTTTTTCATGTGGCCTGCAAGTCGGGCGCTTTATCAATCACTTCTGCTGGAAGATGCGTTTGGCCTGTCGAGCGAATTTGTCTGGCTTGAAAATTTCACAGTGCTTTTTCATGACCCGCAGTATTTAGGCGCATTTTTGCGCACGGCGGTTTTTTCAACCCTTGTGGCTTTTCTATCTATGTCGATCGCGCTAATTTTGGCCGGTTTTGCCGACCGCGTGACCAGGGGGGCTACATTTTATCGCACGCTTTTGATCTGGCCCTATGCTGTGGCCCCGGTTCTGGCCGGGGCGTTATGGGTGTTTATGTTCAACCCGACTTTGGGGATATTTCCGTATTTTCTGGAAATGGTCGGGATCAAGTGGAACCATTATCTGAACGGACGCCAAGCAATGGCATTGGTGGTTATGGCCGCCGCCTGGAAACAGGTTGCCTATAACTTTCTGTTTTATCTGGCCGCGATGCAATCGATCCCGCGTTCCATTATCGAGGCCGCTGCCATTGACGGTGCCGGGCCTGTTATGCGGTTTCGCACGCAAATCCTGCCATTGATCACCCCTACAACGTTTTTTCTGTTGGTGATCAATCTGGTTTACGCATTCTTTGACACTTTCGGGATCATTCACGCGGTGACACAAGGCGGGCCTGCGAATGCCACCACCATTCTGGTTTACAAAGTCTATAACGACGGTTTTGTCGGCCTTGATCTGGGCGGCTCGGCGGCGCAATCGGTGATCTTGATGGTTATCGTGATTTCGATGACCGTGGTGCAATTCCGTTATATCGAGAAAAAGGTGGAATACTGATGGTTGAAAATCGCCGGTTTCTGACAGTTGTCACCCATATCGTTTTGATCCTTGGGGTCGTGATGATAGCTTTTCCGATATGGATTACCTTCGTGGCCTCAAGCCATGACGAGATCCGCATGTTGCAGGCCCCTCTGCCGTTGCTGCCGGGGACGCATTTTTGGGAAAACCTGAAACATACCTTGTTAGGGGCTGGGCTTTCGGGGGACCAAACACCGGTGTGGCGGATGCTTTTGAACTCTTTGATCATGGCATTAATGATCTGTATAGGCAAAATAGCGATCTCGCTAATCTCGGCCTTTGCCATCGTTTACTTTAAATTCCCGTTTCGCATGGGCTTTTTCTGGATGATTTTCATCACCCTGATGC
>CAZMMG010000352.1:0-2304 GCA_964567355.1 uncultured Neptunicoccus sp. | reverse complement strand
TTACGCACTCTGCTTGTGTGTTTTCATTATTGTTTTCTTGTTTGTGTCTGGATGTTGTTACTTATGTGTTTTATTGAGTGATGTCTGTAGTTTGTGTGTGTTTAGGTGTGTTTTTTTTTTTTTTTTCAAGCAGAAGCCTGCATACGAGTTGCGCCTTAGTCTCTTGGGCTCGGAGATGGGTATAAGAGTCAGCTATTTGGGACACCAGATGTTTTCGCACCTGTGCATCCCCCATTGCCCGCAACCGCGCCGCCCGTTCCTTGATGATCCCGCGATCCATTTGCGGCATCCGTGCCGCAGGCGTGCCGGCCCGTGCCGAATACGGAAAAACATGCAGCCAAGTCAGCCCGCAATCCTCAACCAGCCGCAATGAGTTTTCAAACATATCTTCGGTTTCCGTCGGAAACCCCGCGATAATATCCGCACCATAAACAATGTCGGGCCGCGCCTTGCGCATGTCTTCACAAAACCCGATTGCATCATCCCTTGAATGCCGCCGTTTCATCCGCTTCAGAATCATATTATCCCCGGCCTGAAGCGACAAATGCAGGTGCGGCATCAAACGATGTTCCGATGCAATCGCATCGATTAAAGCCGGATCAGCCTCGATCGAATCGATCGACGAAATCCGCAAACGCGGCAGGTCGGGAACCAGCTTCAAAATCCGCTGCACCAGATCACCCAACTTCGGGGCCAGCGGCAAATCAGCCCCCCAGCTGGTCATATCAACGCCGGTCAGCACAACCTCTTGGTAGCCTTTATCAACCAGCCTTTTAATCTGTTCCACAACAACCCCCGCCGCCACAGACCGCGAATTACCACGACCATAAGGAATGATACAAAACGTACAACGATGATCGCAGCCGTTTTGCACCTGCACATAAGCCCGCGCCCGCGTTCCAAACCCGTCAATCAAATGGCCTGCGGTTTCAGTGACCGACATAATATCATCGACCTGAACCTTCTCGGCCTCACCGATAAAATCGGGACCTTTGGCCAACGCGTTCCAAGTCCCCGCCTGCATTTTCTGGATGTTGCCCATCACCAGATCAACCTCATCCATTTGGGCATAGGTTTCCGGTTCTGTCTGCGCCGCACAGCCTGTCACGATCAGTTTTGCGGTCGGATTTTCACGGCGCAGTTTACGGATGCGTTGCTTTGACGTGCGCACCGCTTCCGCCGTCACAGCACAGGTATTGACAACCACAGCACCTTCCAGCCCCGCCTGCAAAGACAGCTGTTTCATTGCTTCGGTTTCATAGGCGTTCAGCCGGCATCCGAAGGTGGCGAATATCGGGGGCTTAGTCATCAATCCCGCCCAAAAACTCGGGGCTTAATTCACCGGAAAACACCAGCATTGTCGGCCCCGTCATCCAAACCCCGTCATCGCGCCAATCGATATGCAACGTGCCACCATCCAGATCCACCTGCACCGCCCGATCTGTCACCCCCAAACGGTGTGCAACCACAACCGCACCACACGCCCCCGAACCGCAGGCCAGCGTGATCATGCCGCCACGCTCCCAGACCCGCATACGGATATGATTGCGGTCAATGATCTGAATAAACTCGACATTAGTGCGTTCGGGGAAAAGCGGATTATGCTCAATCTGCGGCCCTACGCGGGATAAATCAACCGCCATCACACCATCCACCACAAACACGCAATGCGGATTGCCCATGCCTGCCGCCCCGGGCGCGCCCTCTATCGGCAAGGCGTTCAGATCGACATCGCGCGCCAAAGGAACCTGATCCCAGGTCAGTTGCGGCTGTCCCATATTTACACTGAAATTATCAGCATCAACCCGCTCTACCGGCAAAACCCCGAATCCTGTTTGTAATGAAACAGTAGTGCTTCCCGTTTCTTCCATGATAAGCCGTGCCACACAGCGACTGGCATTGCCGCAAGCATCGGCCTTGGAACCATCAGAATTCCAGAAATCCACAGCCACATCAGCCGCATCGGTTCTGCGCATTACAGCCAACTGATCAAAGCCCACACCCAAAAAACGGCTGCCAATAGCCCTTGCCATTGCCGCTGTCACAGGGTTTTCTGCCTTTCTTGCATCGATAATGACAAAATCATTGCCAAGCCCATGCATCTTCAAAAAAGGCAGCCCCTTCATATGTGTTTTTATATCATTCATAGTGTCCCTATAAACCAAGGATAACAATCAATCCAGATGTTGCAAATTCTTAGCGATAAAGACTTGACCCGCATGCCGAGGCCGCATAATACCCGCCCAACGGTGGGCCGGTAGCTCAGTTGGTAGAGCAACTGACTTTTAATCAGTAGGTCTCGGG
>CAZMMG010000351.1:0-2314 GCA_964567355.1 uncultured Neptunicoccus sp. | reverse complement strand
CCTGTATCCAGCATCAGAATATCGCCCTTTTTCAAGCGGGCCTCGGTCGGGGGCGAAATAACATCGCCGTAACCACCCTGCCCGGCCGCCCCCACCAGATAGGGCACATCATCGGCACCCGCTTGTAAAAGGGCTATTTTAAAGTGACGAAATGCCTCTGACAGGGGCTGGCCTTGGTGAAACAACGCCTTTGCACGATCAAAAGCGGCACTGCCGATGCTGCAAATCTTGCGCAAAACCGCAATTTCCGCATCCGATTTTACAATGCGAATAGCTTTGATCAGGTCAGTGCAATCAACGAATTCCACCGCCGATTTTTTCTGTACCCGGTAAAAATCGCCCAGCGGCATGCGCAAGCTGGCCTCTGGGCCCATCGGCAACCCGACTTTTGTATAGTTTGACAGAACCCCTGCCAACAGGCTGACCCCGTCATCCACCGGGTCAGGCGCGGCCCAAGTGCGGATGTCGCGCACCCAAGTACACCCCATCAATTCGGCACCGATTTCAGGGATCACGGCTATTGGCATCCCAGTGCGTGGCAGCACCAAAAACCAGGGCCGCGTCGGACTTTGCCAAAATTGGGTGCGAAAGCCGCTGAAATAGCGCAGCTCGGCTTCGGTGCACAGCAATATGGCATCCAGCCCCGCTTGTGCCATTGCGGCCTGTAGCAATGCCATCCGCGCCTCAAATTCGGCTACAGGGAAATCAGACATCTGGCCGAACCAGATAGTTTAATGTATTTATCCACAGTTTCATAACCACCAGCATGACCAATACCGTTGTCCAGTCTAGTGAAATAACGACCAAATAAAACCATGTGAAACTATACCAGCCTTTGTGTTTCTATTTCATTGGCGTTAGAATAGGCGCAAATGTAAGGAAGATAAATATGATCGGCCGTTTGAACCATGTCGCCATTGCCGTGCCTGACTTGGCGGCGGCGATAGCACTTTACCGCGACAGTCTTGGGGCCGATGTGGGAGCGCCGCAAGATTTGCCCGATCACGGGGTGACTGTTGTCTTTATCTCTTTGCCGAACACCAAAATAGAATTGCTGCACCCTTTGGGTGAAAGCTCTCCGATAAAAGGTTTTTTGGATAAAAACCCCAGCGGCGGCATTCATCATATCTGCTATGAGGTTGACGACATACTTGCCACACGAGATCATCTGGTGGCTAAGGGCGCGCGTATCTTGGGTGATGGCGCGCCAAAGACCGGGGCGCATGGCAAGCCTGTGTTATTCCTGCACCCGAAAGATTTCACCGGAACCCTGATCGAACTGGAACAGGTTTAACCCCGAAAGGACCCCCGTCATGTTTATTGGTGCCGCCATCGTTTTACTACCTGTCACATGGTTTCTTATGTTGCTGGTCATTATGTCGCTCAACAGACAAACCCAAGGCGAAGCGGGGGATATTGTGGACGGAACCCCGGCATCGGCCCCGGCCAACCCGAATATGCGCAAGATATTCTTATGGGCCAGCATCCTGACCATACCGATTTGGGTGGTCATGATCGGCATCATCAACTCAGGTCTTATCACAATAGATATGTTCGACTTCTACAACGGCATAGAAAACTAGGCCTTTCCATTTGCGCCCCAAGCGCGTATGGGCGGGCCAAACCAAAAGGAACACACCCCATGTCTGCACTTACCGAAGGCGATATCGTCACACTTGTTTCCGGCTCACCGCGTATGGCGGTTGAAGGCTTTGAAGGCAAAAATATCAACGTTGTCTGGATCAATGAAGGCAAGGTGCACCGTGACACATTCAACGTCACATTACTGCGCAAGTTCGAAGCCTCTGAAGATCGTGGTGGCTTTAAAGGCGGTGATCGCGGTGGCGACCGGGGTGGTTTTAAAGGCGGCGGTGACCGTGGTGGTTTCAAGGGTGGAGATCGCGGCGGTGATCGTGGTGGAGATCGTGGCGGCTTTAAGGGTGGCGACCGCAAAGGCGGCGGAAAACCTTTTGGCGACAAACCAAAACGGACGTTTGATGACCGCAAGGAAAAACCGTTTTACCGGAAAGACTAGGGCGGGTGGAAACCCGGATGTCCCAGATAGGACGTATAGTTAAGCTGTTGAAATGGCTTGATTATATTTATAAACGTTAGGGTGTTTTCGAGATTTTATCCGGCTATCACGTATGTGGTGGCCGGGTTTGTTTTGGGCTAAGTCGAGCTTCATTCGCGTATCAGAAAATATTGTCGCCTTGAATTGCCGTAAAACATTAATTGCTATTAACAAGTTTCATGATACGCAGAGGCAACGCTTACAGTGACCACGCCTTAGCCTACGGAAGAGCCATTATGG
>CAZMMG010000350.1:0-2341 GCA_964567355.1 uncultured Neptunicoccus sp. | reverse complement strand
TTTTGTGTGTTATATTATGTGGTAGTTGTAGTTTCTTTTTTGTGTGTTTCGTTTCTTTGTATATTTTTTTGTTGGGTTTGTTTCAAGCAATATATTGCTTACCAGCTTCTCCTTAGTCTCGTGGGCTTGGAGATTTTTATAATAGACAGTTTGATGACCAGTATGGATTGCACCCGCTCATAGGTTCGATGGCTCTGTTCGGCCTGTGTTTTGTCTTCCCAGCGAAACCGGTTCAGCAACATGCCAAACCGTTTCAGATCGGGCTGCCATGCGGTCTCGGCCATTGGCAGAACCGCGTCTTGCACCAGAGTCGAGATAATTTTCAGATCATCCGCGTCTCTGGCTTGCAGGTGCAAGGGCTGCTCAACGCCGTCTTCAAAGCGTGCATCGTCCGACATTATACTGAAATCCTTTCGATATCAGCCCCGCAGGCGGCGAGTTTGCGCACAAGTTGTTCATAGCCGCGGTCAAGATGGTAGACGCGCGACACCACGGTTTCGCCGCTGGCGGCCAAACCTGCAAGGATCAATGACACCGAGGCGCGCAGATCGGTGGCCATGACGGGTGCGCCCTTGAGTTTTGTTACGCCAGTAACGGTGGCATGCCCGCCGTGGACCTCGATATTTGCCCCCATGCGGATCAATTCGGGGGCGTGCATGAAGCGGTTTTCAAAAATGGTTTCTTCCAGTTGGGATGTGCCGTCTGCGGTGCAAAGTGCTGCCATCATCTGGGCTTGCAGATCGGTGGGAAAGCCGGGGTAGGGGGCGGTGATGATATCGACCGGTTTGATGCGGCCGTTGCGGTTGGTGACTTTCAGGCCGCGGTCGGTTTCGCTGACAGATATGCCAACCTGATCCAGTTTTTCGCAAAAAGCCGCCAGCAGGTTGATACGCCCACCGATCAATTCCACTTCGCCGCCGGCAATAACCGGTGCCAGCATATAGGTGCCCAACTCGATACGGTCGGTAACTACGGGGTGGGTGGTGCCGTGCAGTTTTTCGACGCCTTCTATGGTGATCTCGGGGCTGCCGTCGCCGCTGATTTTAGCCCCCATTTTGCGTAGGCAATCGGCAAGATCAATGATTTCCGGTTCGCGAGCCGCATTTTTGATAACGGTGGAGCCTTTGGCCAAAGTCGCTGCCATCAGGATATTTTCGGTTGCGCCCACAGAGGCGAAAGGGAATTCTATCACAGCCCCTTTCAGGCCACCTTTGGCAGAGGCGTGGATGTAGCCTTCTTTCAGTTCAATCAATGCCCCCATGGCTTCCAGCCCCTTAAGGTGCAGATCGACAGGACGTGCCCCGATAGCGCAACCACCCGGCAACGAGACGATGGCCTGACCGTCGCGTGCCAGCATCGGGCCGAGCACCAAAATCGAGGCGCGCATTTTGCGCACGATGTCGTAATCGGCGGTGTGATTTGTGATCTCATGGGTGTCGAGAACGATGATCTGGCCGTCTTGCAGCACGGCAACTTCGGTGCCCAGCGACGACAATAATGCATTGGTGGTCTTGATGTCCGACAGACGCGGCACATTGGTCAGCGTCAAGGGTTCATCGGTCAGCAATGTGGCGGGCATCAAGGTAAGGGCGGCGTTTTTCGCGCCTGCGATGGTTATTTCTCCCGATAGGGGGCCGCCCCCGCGCACTATGATCGAATCCATGGGTTATTTATCCTTTGGTGTCTGTCGCTTTGCGGGCACGGGTTTGGGCTTTGCGCCGACGCAGATTGTCGCGCAATTGCTTGCGTAGCCGTTCAGCGCGATCCGCTGCGGCCTTTTCCTTATCTGTCATTTGGTGTTTTTCAGTGCTCATGGCCCTCCTTTACAATAAGCTTGGCGCAGGGTCTAGTTACCGCTTGCGTTTTGTGTCTATTGCGATAAAACGCGGCCCATCAGCGTGCTGCTGTAGCTCAGTGGTAGAGCGCGTCATTGGTAATGACGAGGTCGGGAGTTCAATTCTCCCCAGCAGCACCATTTTTCCAAAATACCGGATAGCTTGTTTGCTGCACAGAACCGGGTTGCAAACGGTTCTTTAGCAGATGCCTTTCGTGCCACTAGCTGGCCCTGTTTGCGTTTGTAAACCACCGATACAGTACTGTTTATGCCCTGGTTATGTCCTGTGGATGGTTTCCATAGTGGTCTGGGGAGTGGAATGCGGCGTAATTTTGTACATTTTACCAAAATTATGTTAGGGTGACGTAAGGTAAATTTTTTGGGAGAAATTGATTATGACTGATCTGGATAAACACTGTGATTTCGTTGATTTCACGCGCAGAAAGGCATTTCTGACGGGGGCCTCTTTATTTGCTTTCGGGGCTTCGGCACAGGCTGCTTTTGCCG
>CAZMMG010000349.1:0-2364 GCA_964567355.1 uncultured Neptunicoccus sp. | reverse complement strand
GTATAGAACCAACCGGCACCGATAAGGGCAGCTAGAATAATAAGGGCAATGTAACGCATGGGACTTCCTATTTAGGTTATAGGGGGACTTCTAAGGCTTCCTGTTGGTGGAGAGTAAAGCGGTTTCTTGGGCAATATCCGAATATTTGACGTGATTTTAGTATTTTGCCTTTGAAGCTGAGGCTACTTAGGCCATTATTCGACCGAAGGAGAGGCCGCATGTCTAAACTGACCTATTCACAAGTGACCCCGAAAGCCGATTTTTTGAACCGGCGCCAAATAATGGCAGGGGGTGTAAGTTTGGGGTTTGTGCCGATGTTTGCGGGCCGCGCAAGTGCCAAGGCTTTGGCGTTCAAGAAAAGCAACTATAAGGTTGATGCAGATATAACCCCGAAAGAGGCGGCGACAAGTTATAATAACTATTATGAATATGGCACCAAAAAAACAGATCCTGCTAAATATGCCAATGTTCTGACCACAGATCCATGGAGCGTTGAAATAGGCGGAATGGTGAACAATCCCGGCACTTATGCGCTGGGCGATATTCTGAAAGATGTTGATCTGGAAGAACGGATTTACCGGTTCCGCTGTGTCGAGGCATGGTCGATGGTGGTGCCCTGGATCGGATTTCAACTGTCCGATTTGCTGGCAAAAGCCGACCCTACGGGCTCCGCGAAATATGTCGCCTTTGAAACCCTGTCCCGCCCCAAGGAAATGCCGGGCATTGGCTGGATCCCGAATTTTCCCTGGCCCTATGTCGAAGGCCTGCGTCTGGATGAGGCGATGCACCCCCTGACGATATTGGCTTCGGGTATGTACGGTGAAAACCTGCCGAACCAGAATGGTGCGCCATTGCGCCTGATTGTGCCGTGGAAATACGGTTTCAAATCGATCAAGTCGATTGTGAAGATCACCCTGACCGATAAAATGCCGCCAACCACTTGGAATAATATCTCGGCACGTGAATACGGGTTTTATTCAAACGTAAACCCCGAGGTGGATCATCCGCGCTGGTCGCAAGCCACCGAGCGGCCTATCGGGGCGGGTCTGTTCGCCGGGCGCAAACCGACAGTGATGTTCAATGGCTATGGGAAAGAAGTGGCCGGACTTTATGCGGGGATGGATTTGCGAAAAAATTTCTAAGCTGGTGCCCGGATGTTTTTGCGCTCCGTGCGGGGGATATTTGACCCATTTGGAATATCGGTAGTGTGTGGGTTTTAAGGAAGTCGAGAATGGCCATAGGGCAAGCAATCAATTCAGCCATAAAGCGGATTCCCGCATGGCCGTTATATATTGTGTTGGCTTTGCCAGGGATTTGGGTGTTTTACAAAGCGGTGACAAACCAGCTTGGGGCTGACCCTTTGAAAGCGTTGGAGTTTCAGCTGGGGGTTTATACATTACGGCTTTTGGTGGCGGTGCTAATGGTGACGCCGATCCGCAATCTGTTGCGGATAAACCTGATCAAATACCGCCGCGCTATTGGGTTGATGGTATTTTTCTACGCTTTGGCGCATTTGATGACCTACCTGTGGCTGGACCAGCAATGGATGTGGGACGTGATATATAAGGATATAACCAAGCGGCCTTATATTATTGTAGGTGTTCTGGCGTTTAGTGCATTGCTGCCGCTGGCGGCAACATCGAATGACCGTTCGCTAAGGCGTTTGGGGGTTGGGTTTTGGCGGCAATTGCACCGGCTGGTTTATGTTGCGGCCCTAGGCGGTGCGGTTCATTATGTACTGCTGCGCAAAACCTGGCAGGTGGAACCGCTGACTTATGCTTTGATTGTTGTGATTCTTCTTGGATATAGAATTTTTAGGGCACCTAAAGGGTGGGGCAGGCTTTTTAAGCGAGCTGTGGATTGAAGCGAGCGCACCTAATTTGAGCGCTGCACCGTGATTTCCTGATAAATAGTGTTTAAAAACAGCATGTTTGTGTCTGCTTTGTGTCTGCTTTGTGGCTGTATGAGGGTGTAAAATTAAAAAAACCAAAATAAGGATAAAAAAAGTGATATAAAGGAAAAAAAGGGGTTGCGGAGGTGATGCACTAACACTAAACCCCCCCTTACCGGAAGCGACGCGGTCAACTGAGACTAGGCTGACAACGAAACGGACGGTAAAAATAGAGAGAAACGAGCGGCGGGCGCGCCAAGGGAAACCAAGGCGCAACTGAAGTTTTTTGTCTCTGGCTCTTTGAAATTGATAGTATCTGAAGAGATATGTGGGCGGTTTGGTTTCGTTTCGACGGACGAACGTTTGCATATCATGTTTCTAGGATTTGGGTTTTCGGACTTGAATTCGATGATGAAATGTCAGCTTCACGTTTGATGTGGTTCTTTGTTTACTTTGGTAAACCTAGACACAGA
>CAZMMG010000348.1:0-2369 GCA_964567355.1 uncultured Neptunicoccus sp. | reverse complement strand
GGAGCAGCGTTCAGCCGTGTGTTCGGGGGAGCCCGTTATATTCACCCGCAGTCAGTGAATGCGATTATTGCCTGAACCCGAAAACAAATGTGTGTCAGTCGATCCGTGCCACCCAAGGCCAATGCCTTATGCCCGATGGAACCAGCCGGTTGTCGATGTTGGATGGTACACCGATCCTGCATTACATGGGCTGTTCCACCTTTGCCAATCATACAGTTCTGCCGGAAATTGCCTTGGCGAAAGTGCGCAAAGACGCGCCCTTTGACAAAATCTGTTACATCGGTTGTGGTGTGACCACCGGCATAGGTGCGGTTATCAACACGGCCAAGGTTGAAATTGGCTCGACCGCGATTGTATTCGGTTTGGGCGGTATCGGCTTGAACGTCGTGCAAGGCCTGCGGCTGGCAGGGGCCGACCAAATTGTCGGAGTTGATCTGAACGCAGGCAAGGTTGAGATGGCGACACGTTTCGGTATGACCGATTTCGTGAACCCGTCATCTGTTGAAGGCGATCTTGTCAGTCATCTGGTAGAGCTAACAGGCGGCGGTGCCGATTATACGTTTGACGCTACCGGCAATGTTGGTGCCATGCGCACGGCACTGGAATGTGCGCACAAAGGCTGGGGTGAAAGTGTCATCATCGGGGTGGCGCCTGCGGGGGCCGAAATATCCACCCGTCCGTTTCAGCTGGTCACAGGCCGGGTTTGGCGCGGCACTGCCTTTGGCGGCGCACGCGGGCGCACCGATGTGCCGAAAATCGTTGACTGGTACATGGACGGCAAAATCGAGATCGATCCGATGATCACCCATAAAATGCCACTTGAAGACATCAACAAAGGTTTCGATCTGATGCATGCAGGAAAATCTATTCGGGCGGTCGTGGAATATTAAAATCGTGATGGACATAATTATCCGTAAAGCAACAAAACAAGACGGCCCAAATATCTGGGCGATCCTGAAGCCGATTTTTCGAGCAGGTGAAACCTATGCGGTTGACCCCGATATTTCGCAAGCGGCCGCGCTGGCATTTTGGTGCGACGGCACACATACCGCCTTTGTTGCCGAACAGTCGGGGCTTATTCTGGGTACCTATTATATCTGCCCCAATCAGGGCGGAAACGGTGCGCATATCTGTAATTGCGGCTTTGCCACTGATGAACAAGCCCAGGGCAAAGGTATTGCGCGCGCCATGCTGGAACACAGTCTGGATATTGCACCCAAACTGGGATTTCAGGCAATGCAGTTCAATTTTGTTCTGGCCAACAACAGTCGTGCCGTGGCGATTTGGCAAAAATACGGGTTCAAGATTGTCGGACGGATACCGCAGGCGTTCAATCACCCGAAAAATGGCTATGTTGATGCACTTGTGATGTACAAAATGATGTAAAGATAAGTGTTTTGAATGACTTCACACCGATGTATGGTGGCGAAAATTTACCAGGTAAGGGATATGAATGGAACATTATGATTTAATCGTGATCGGTAGCGGCCCTGCGGGACGCGCCGCCGCCATTCAGGCCGCCAAGCTGCAACGCCGTGTTCTGGTTGTTGAACGCAATCCACGCATGGGCGGGGTTTCGGTACATACCGGTACCATCCCGTCAAAGACCTTGCGTGAAACCGTAATGAACCTGTCTGGCTGGCGTGAGCGTAGTTTTTATGGCCATTCGTATCGTGCAAAAGAAGCGATCGAAGCTGCCGATCTAAAAGAACGTTTGCATAAAACGCTGGATTACGAAGTTGATATTATGGAACACCAGTTTGCCCGAAACCATGTGGAAAGCATGACCGGCGAGGCGCATTTCACCGGTATGAATGAGCTGGAAGTAAAAATTTCAGATGGTGAGCTTTGCCACCTGAGTGCCGACAAGTTTCTGATCGCAACAGGCACGCACACATACCGCCCCGATTATATACCGTTCAACAAAACCACTGTTGTGGACGGGGATGATCTGCTGGATATGCAAAACATCCCCCGCAGCCTGATTGTGATCGGTGCGGGCGTGATCGGGGTTGAATATGCCACCATGTTCAGCGCGTTGGATGTGCGGGTGACTTTGGTCGAACCGCGTCCGACATTTCTGGATTTCATCGACAAAACCCTGATCGCCGAATTTACCCAGCAAATCCGTACCAACGGGGTTGATTTGCGGCTTGGTTCTGCGGTTGAAAAGGTCGAGGATAAGGGTGATTTCATCGAAATATCCATGGCCAACGGTCGCCATGTGCGGGCCGAAATGCTGTTGTTTGCAGCAGGGCGCATGGGTAGCACGCGAAGCTTGAACCTGGATGCTCTGGGCCTGAAAACCGATAAGCGTGGCCGCTTGGATGTGAACCGCAAAACCTATCAAACATCCGTAGATCATATCT
>CAZMMG010000347.1:0-2386 GCA_964567355.1 uncultured Neptunicoccus sp. | reverse complement strand
CTATAAGGCTGCCTTTTACAAGTGTATTTTCGCCTGCTTATTTTGCAGATTTTGGCTTGTAATTGGTTTGTTCGGCGATCCGTGCCGATTTACCGCGACGATCACGCAGGTAATACAGTTTGGCGCGGCGTACACGGCCACGGCGTACAACTTCGATGCTTGCGATATTTGTTGAATATAGCGGGAACACACGTTCAACGCCTTCCCCGAAAGAGATTTTGCGCACTGTGAAAGAAGCCGCGATTGTGGCGCCGCCCTGACGTGCAATGCAAACGCCTTCGTAGTTTTGGACGCGCGAACGCGACCCTTCGGTGACCTTATAGCCTACGCGGACAGTATCGCCTGCTTTGAAATCGGGGATTTCTTTACCCAGGCTTGCAATTTGTTCAGCTTCTAGCTGTGCAATCAAGTTCATAACGTTTTCCTTTACTCACCTTATTGGTGGTTTTGATTTTCCGTCCTCAGGGCTCTTGGTCTTCATTCGGGTCCGCATATGCGCCCGCCAGAGATCAGGTCGACGTTTCATGTGGCTTTGGATCGGTCGGATCGCTTGGGCGATGCGTGTAGTTTGACCGGGCAGAAGAAATCCCGATAAATTACACCCGATGATCTTTGGGCCTATGGCATGAAAAAAACGCATGGTGCGAATCCATCCATACCAAGTGGGCGCGGTATAGGGCGAATGGCGGTATCAATCAAGGGGGGATTGAACCGCCAAGCCTTAGCCTGCGCAGCACGACAGCTTAGCCACATCCTTTTCAAAGGTTTGTGCGGCCAGTTTCAAGCCCTCAACCGTCGTAAGGTAGGGAAAGATCGTCGCGCCCAGATTTCCATAGGTCATGCCCATCTTCAGGGCCATCACGGCGGTCTGTATGCTATCGGCCCCTTCGGGTGCCAGTATATGTGCGCCAAGCAGTTTTTTGCTGGCCCTGTCGGCCACCAGTTTGATCAGCCCGCGCGTGTCGCGGGCCGCAAGGGCGCGTGGGACATATTTCAGGGGTAAAACCGAAGTGATGGTGTCCACGCCTTGTGCCTTTGCTGCCGCTTCGGTCAGTCCGACACTGGCTACCTGCGGGTCGGAAAATACCACAGTCGGCATCGCTGTATTGTCATAGGTCATTCCGGCACCATGCACGGCATTTTTTGCGGCAAGCTTGGCCCCGTAAGCCGCCATGTAAACGAACTGGTCACGGCCGGTCACATCGCCTGCCGCATAAACGCCTGTGCGGCTGGTGCGCATCTGTTCATCGATCAGCACAGCACCGCGCATATCGGTATCAATGCCCGCTACGGGTAAATCAAGATGATCGGTATTGGGCACACGTCCAGTTGTCAGCAACAGTTGCTCTGCGCCGATTTCAAGCGGTTTGCTGTCCTTGCTTGCGTGTAAAACTATTTTGTCGCCCAGTTGTTCAACCCGCTGATAGACAAGACCGCCCATAACGGTGATGCCTTCATCGGCAAAATAACCCGTCAATGCGGCACTGATTTCAGGTTCGGCTTCGGGCAACAGTCCGCGTCTGGCAACGATGCTCACTTGCACGCCTGCACGGGCAAATAGCTGTGCCAACTCGACCCCGATATAGCCGCCGCCCATGATTATCAATGAGCTGGGCAGGGTCTCTTGTTCAAGTGCCGAGGTGCTGTCCAGCCAGTCCACATCGCCAATGCCGTCTATCTTCGGGACATTAGGGCGCGATCCCGTGGCGATGATGATCTTTGTGGCTTTGATGACCTGTCCGCCGACCATGACACTGCCGTCAGTTTGAAATCCGGCTGCCCCTTCGATGTAGGTCACGCCGGGATAATTCGGCAATACATCACTGTATTTCGCTGCCCGCAAATCATCGACCAAGGCCTGTTTCTGGTGCACGGTTGCGGCCCAGTTCTGAACGCTTGCACTTGCGGTGATGCCGTCGAAGCGGTCGGATGCGCGGGCGCTGTGCAATATTTCAACTACGCGGATCATTGCCTTGGACGGCACGCAGCCGACGTTGACGCAAGTTCCGCCTATGGTGCCATGCCCGATCAATGCAACCTTTGCGCCGTCTTCGGCGGCGGTGATGGCAGCGGAAAATCCGGCGGAACCGGCACCGATGACAGCCAGATCAAACGTTCCGTCGGGGTCTTTGTTACAGCAGTTATCTTTCATACTTTTACCCTTCAAGAGCTTGTTTGATTGCGTTTACGCCAAAGTGCATAAAGCGTCAGTAGAATGAATATTCCAAGTGCGGGAAACAGGACGATGTCCAAGTAGCCGATAAAGGCGGATAGCCCGACAACACCAAACAATATGACAAGTACCGGCGTAAAGCAGCAAATCGCTGCCGTAATAGTGCCGATGACGCCGACTTTGAGGAGTGATTTTTCGTTCATAATGTATCCT
>CAZMMG010000346.1:0-2402 GCA_964567355.1 uncultured Neptunicoccus sp. | reverse complement strand
TTGTTAGACAGTCTCCATTCAAGTCAGAAGTCTCTTTTACATCTATCCGAACATCGCCACAAGCTGGAACGAGAGCAAAAATAGCAGATCAGAAAGATATAAGGTCAGGACTCGTTAAATCCAAAATATGACGATTGCAGCGATGCAAATTGCGGAAAATAACGTATGCGCCGCGATCGTGTCAGGTTGATATACATCGCCATTTTTCAGTTTCATGTCTCTGTTTATACAGTATTTTATCATAAATCACTGAACGCTCCCTTTTTTAAGGGAAATGCACGGCGGAACACCTTTTTCCAGCAGGCCATTCCTAAACCAATTGGCATCATAGCCCCGATCCATTGACCGGCAATCATTTGTCAACAAACCATAAGACGGGCCGGCAGATGTTTGGCCGCAAGGAATTGACCCAACAACATTCTGGCATCCGTTTAGTCAGGCACCTGAGCCGCCGTCAGGCACATAAGCACGGGTTTATCCCAACAGAACAACAGCCCCTACTTCAGCCCAGCCAAAAACCCGTCAATAATATCATTAACCGCATCAGGCTGCTCGATGGTTGACGAATGGCCTGCCTGATCGATAACCCTAAAATCGGCCCCGTCAACGGCATCAGCAATACGCTGGCCGATGGCCTGCGGGGTGGCGCTATCTTCAGAGCCAACCACAACCAAAGTCGGCACTGTGATTTTACCCAACCGGTCATAAACCCCATCGCGATCAATCACGCCTTTAACCGCGCGCACTATGCTTTTGCGATCATGGGCCTTTGCAATGTGGTTTTTCCAATGGGCGCGTTCATCGGCGCGTGCAGGATCAGACATAAAGGTTTTTCCGAAAAGGATCGGCATTACCTGCCCCACAACAACGCCCAGCCCGAACCATCGGGCAATGAAATTCAACATTTTGTATTTCGGCGCACTTTCTGCAGGTTCCGCCTCGGCACTGGTATCCAGCAAAATCAGGGATTTCAGCAGTTGCGGTGTATTGATCGCCAAACGCATGCCGACAAACCCGCCCATCGACAGACCTGCGAAATGGCATGGGCCAAGGTTAAGCGCGTTGATCAGCCCGGCGGCATCATCTGCAAGTGTGTCCATATCATAGCCGTCTTTAGTTATACCGCTGCCCGCCTGCCCCCGGTGGTCATAGCCAATACAGCGGTAGCGGTCAGATAAATGCGCGATTTGCTTGGCAAACATCTGGTTCGACATCAGCAGTCCATGAGAAAAAACAATGGTTTCTTTGCCCGCGCCCGTACCTGCGCCGGTATCGGTGTAATGCAAACGCACCCCGTTAATTTCAATATCAGACATCTGTTCCCCCATTGTAAAAACGTAACCTACCAGCTTGCTGCGGCTTTGACCACGTCGGCGTGGTTTGAATAAACATTTCCCGTGAAAACCCACAATCCTCACATCTTCTGAACACCCCGTTATAAACGCATTCGTGAGTGGCAAGTGATGAAATCTTGCGCATAGCCTTATTCAATCCCGCTCGATTGAGCGTCCCTTAACCGAATAAAGAGGAGTATTAATATGACTTATACGTTCAAAGCCTTAATCATCGCTACCCTCGGCACTATCGCCCTTACAGCACAAACTGTCAGCGCACCCGCCATGGGGTCAGATCGTGAACCCGACACCACCAATATGATCGAGCGAAACGCACCCATGCCAGTTTATCCAGCCCAAAAGAATGCCGTTATACGGTTTGAAACGATTGTCGGATATAATGATTACACCGGCAATCAGACATTTGCCGATCAACGATAAACCTAAGCCCCCGGCGGGCAAAGCATTTGCCCGCCGGGGTTAAAGATGAATTTTTAGTAAATCGCCAAAATGTTACAAAATCTAAATTACCCGTCATTCACCGCAAAGTGAGTAGCCCAAGACAACGCCTTTTTGATAAAGCAGTGTCAGTAACCAAAAATGCCCCGGGAGGACAGCACATGTCGCAAACCGCTAAAATGCTCGTTGTTGCATCCGCAGTGGCAACAGCGCTTGTGGCAACGCAATCAATACCAAGTTTGGCAGCCGGAAAGGAAAAGTGCTACGGCGTTGCTTTAGCGGGGGAAAACGGCTGCTCGGCAGGCCCCGGCACCTCTTGTGCGGGCACCTCCAGAGTGGATTATCAGGGCAATGCATGGTCATTGGTCGCTGGTGGCACTTGTGAAAGCGCCATTGTTGAACCCATGGCGAACGGCACCCCTCGAAAAGGATCAAAAGAACCTTTGATCCGCGATCTTCCCAGTTAGAAATTATAACAATGATGGCTTCACTTATACATAATCCACTCAAAATCGATCGCGACATGCCAAAACGCGCGGGCGTCGGTTATAAACCCCAACATCTGGATGCCATCCTGAGCGACCCTTCACCGGTCACATGGTTGGAAAT
>CAZMMG010000345.1:0-2403 GCA_964567355.1 uncultured Neptunicoccus sp. | reverse complement strand
GCGCCAGCACATTGATGGCCGCCCCGCCGCGCGCAAAATTCTTGACCATTTCACCGGTCACCACAGACGGATAAGCCGAAACCCCTTCATCCACGACGCCATGATCGCCGGCAAACACAGCGATATGCGGTTTGATCTGGTCGGGCTGCGCTTTGCCCTGACAAGTGGCAAACCAGCAGGCGATATCCTCCAGCCGGCCCAACGCGCCGCGCGGCTTGGTCAGCATATCCTGATGCGCTCGCGCTTTTTTCTCGATATCCAAATCTACCTGTTTAACTGACAATGCAGATCTCCTTCCCTGTCGCCGACGGGGCTTGGTATAAACTTTTGCGAAGGGTGAAAAATAACCTGAAATGGTATATCCCGTTACAGGATATAACATATTGCGCATGGTCAAAGCATTATTCACTTCGAAATATGAATTGTTTCGCGAACGCCTTATTTTAGCAAGAGAACAAAGTGGTCTGACCCAGGTGGAGCTAGCGGCCAAGCTGGATAAGCCTCAGTCGTTTGTTTCAAAGTACGAGAGAGGAGAACGTCGTCTGGATGTTCTTGAATTTATCGACATCACCAATGCTTTGGGTGTGGATGCAAGTGATTTTATTTTCAGCTTAAATGGTCAGCGTGCAAAAATAGCCCCCTGTGAAGCATTGTGTGAAGAACTCAATGAACTTACGGATAGCCAGTTGCGATGGATAGAGAACATTATTAAATGTTTTAAGCAACCCGCCAATTTTCGGCGCAATGATGATTCAGATATTATCAACGACTGCGTACTTTCCGAGTTTGGCGATCATTTACGTATTCATCACAGCTTTTCAGCAGAACCCTTCACAAAAGATAAGTTCGAATATGCCCTTGAACGAACCATCAATCATTGTCATGGAGATGCTTCTGCAAGCCTGGCGCCTAAAGGCAATCCGGGCCATGATATAACGATTAAAAATCAGCGGTTTTCTCTTAAAACACAAGCTGACAAAAACATCGCCTTGCACCATCTCCACATATCTAAATTTCATGAGCTGGGTAAAGGCAAGTGGACGAATAATCTTGAAGACTTATATGGTCTGAGAGACCAGTTCTTTGGACACTTGCAATCATATGAACGAATATTAACCCTGCGGCGCATTCATCCACGAAAAAAAGACACCTGGCATTATGAGTTGGTTGAGATTCCTAAGCCACTGTTAGAAAAGGCTATGGATGGTCGATTGGAAATGAAACACGAAAGTACGCAAAACCCAAAGCCGGGGTATTGCTATGTGACAAACGAGCATGGAGATACCATGTTCAACCTATATTTTGATGGTGGAACGGAAAGAAAGCTCCAAATCAAGAAACTGGATAAGTCCCTTTGCATCATACATGCAGAATGGATATTTCCTAAATCCTGAAAGGTAATCTCGCTGGAATATTCTTTATCCTTTCTCTGGCCAGTGCGGCATATTCATCTTTCATTTCAATGCCAACACATCGCCGCCCTAATTCTTTGGCAACGACGCCCACAGTGCCGGAACCAAAAAACGGATCTAAAATCAGCGAATCCTGCTTGCTGCCGGCAAGCATACAAAGACGCACAAGTTCGGGAGGAAAAACTGCAAAGTGCGCGCCGTTATACCCTGATGTGTTAATATCCCAAACAGTCCGCCGGTTTTTTCTTTTACCATTCATGTTGCCTTTCGTTGTGGCGGGTTCTTTTATGGCGTCATGGTCATAAAAATAGCGCTCTGATTTGGTCAATAAAAAAATGTATTCATGTGCACGCGTAGGGCGATCCTTTACCGATTCCGGCTGGCAATTGGGCTTATTCCAAATGATATCTGAACGAAGATACCAACCGTCTTCTTGTAATGCAAAAGCGATCTTCCAGGGCAAGCCAATTAAATCCTTAGGTTTTAACCCAACAGGCGTTGCCGGTCGATAACTCATCGCCCGACCTTTATTTTTGGCATCAGGCGCTCTCCATGTTCGTCCGCCGCTTGTGTATGCATCGCCTATATTTAGCCAGAGCACGCCATCATCTCGCAGAACGCGCCGAACTTCGGAAAATACTGCGACAATATTTTCAATGTAATCGGTAACAGAGCTTTCTGCCCCTATTTGATCTAAGAAATTATAATCTCGCAGCCCCCAATATGGCGGCGATGTAACGCAACATTGAAATGTGTTATCCGGGATGGTTTGCAACTCACGCCTAGAATCACCGATGATTAGCATAAAATCATCAGGTGCGACAAAGGAAAGTGGTTGAGAAACAGCTAACATACGCGAGCATCCATGGGGGCAGAATAACCTGTATTAGGATATCTGTCTAATTTCAATACACTACAATAGTTCATTTCAATTTAAGTGGCAGCCCTGCAGCAACAAATTCTACCTGATCAGCCATAGCTGCAACGGCCT
>CAZMMG010000344.1:0-2419 GCA_964567355.1 uncultured Neptunicoccus sp. | reverse complement strand
GTTTGCCACCAATGTCTAGAAAAGACCGTCATTGTTGACTGAAACACGGCAATCGAAAAGCCGTCCAAATATCTAGAGCAGTTCCATATTCAATGCTTTTTTTTGCAACAACAAAACCAGCTAATCCGACATCGATTTACTTTGGGGCGGGTTGATCGTGCCCCCTACCTCAAAACTCTGCCCGATGATTCAGTATAATCTCGACACCGATTTTCAGTGCAGTGGCTAGCACCTGACAAAACACTATGCTGAAGGCGGATAAAATCAGCTTCCGCCCTCCGACTGCGTGGTATCTATAAATTTGTCGTATCAAGTTACCCTGAGAGCACAAGATATAAGTAGTTAGCGTGCGGGAACAACCTCATATCCTGGCTCTTCGGGTGCGTCATCGGTCATCTCGGGGGGAAACCCTGGTGCACGGACGTCCAGCCCTGTTGCCTGTTCCAGCCGCTTGATGATGTTTGGCGACAACTCACGCGGACCGAAACGCGCAATCCCATCCTTGAATATCTCGATCATCAATGGATTTATTTCCAACGGCACGCCTGCCCTGTCCGCCACATCCTGAAACAGGCCGATGTCCTTTAACACCAAATCCATGGTAAAACTAATATCGCGCGAACCGTTCAGGATCACCTGACTTTAGGTTTCATGCACAAATGATGTTCCGGAACTGATCTTGATCGCCTCATAAGCGGTAGTAAGATCCATGCCCGAGGCCTTTGCCACAACCAAGGCCTCGGAACAGGTAATCAGGTTTGCCGTAGCAAGGTAGTTAGTCAACACTTTCAAAACGCTCGCCGACCCCAATGCCCCTGTATGCAATACTCGGCCCCCCATTGTCGTCAACAGCGGCAGGGTGCGCTCAAACGTTTCGCGCTCACAACCCGCAAAAATCGAGATATTGCCCGTATCTGCCCGGTGGCACCCCCCCGAAACAGGGCAATCCACCGCCGCCCCTCCCAAAGCGATTACTTTTGCGCCCAGACGTTTCACTTCCGCCTCATCCGTCGTCGACATTTCCATCCAAATCTTGCCCGGCCCCATGGCCTCAAGCAAACCGCTTTCACCTTCGATGACGACAGCTGAAGCAGCAGGTGACGGCAGACAAGTAATCACCACATCGCAATCGCGCATCATTTGTGCAGGGTTTCCACCCTTACGTGCCCCAAGGCCCATCATTTTTTCGACCAAATCCGCATTCAGATCATGCACCATTACATCGGCCCCGTTGCGCAACAGGCTACCCGACAATTTACCACCGACATTTCCCAAGCCAATAAATCCGATTTTCATTGCAACCTCCCAGATAATACTTGTCTCAACTGTGTGAAATTAACATTCATAAAACCGCCAATTCCCGACATTTCCCCGCCGCAAACAAAGCTTTTCAAATTTTAACAACACTGGGTTGTGCGTTGATTGTTTTCACAAACTCCAAAACTGGTATATTCTATCGCAAAGAAGTATACTCTCATGCCCATACGACCCATAAAATTCACATCCCTTGGGAAACCCGTCGCATGGCATGGGCCTATTGTTATGAATACGCATGCACAATTGAAACAGGTGGTTCAAGATTTACAAAACGGGACATTAATAAAGGCAAGCCATTAACCCTAAATCACACCAAACCAGTACAACACCGCCACAAAGCCTGCAAAAAACAACAACATACGCGCGGCAAACTCGGCCAACCACAATGCCCGCGTACGGGATTTATCACGTTCCAAATTCACGCTATCCAGTTTGGCAAGGGCCACACGGCGCACCGCCAGTAATTTATGTAAATCCACCTGACCGCGTCGTTTAGGATGTTTGATGCGTTCTTGCGCTTCAAACAAATAGGCCACATCCGCTTTGAATCCACGCGGCAAACGACCACGCAACCGCGACATTAACCTTTTTAAATCCGAGCCTTTTAGCCCGTATTTTTTACGGATACGCCTGCCGATTTCAGACTGCACCGAATTAACTGATACTTGAACCATATTCATCCCCCAAGGATGGGCCCATGCTAAAGAAACCTGTTTGAATTTCAAGTCTGATTTAGGGTTGCCCCAGTTCCAAATTATCCCCTTCCGAACAATGCGGGCTGTCTATTTGCCCACAAAGCGTAACGAGATCATTATAACTGAACGATCGGCGATATTGCAGACCTCCCCCCGCAACACTGCAAGCAAAAAGAAGAGCGCTACTCGATATACACAATACTTTAAGCATACGCTCTCCCTACAGCCTGTAAGGCGAGCATCGCGACGTTAGATTAAGCAAGCCTGAATATCACGGATCAAAATACGTAAAATAGGCATAAACCTATACAACATTTAAGGTTGTTTTTATTCAACCCCAGCCCTAACTGTCCCTTTTATTCAGAACAGGCTTTTTCAAATCCTTGCGGAACCGCCCCTCATGGTGC
>CAZMMG010000343.1:0-2430 GCA_964567355.1 uncultured Neptunicoccus sp. | reverse complement strand
TTGGCGGTTTTTGTGTTGGCGGGGGGTGCGCTGCCTGCCCCTCGGGGCTTTCATTGTTTTCGCGTTGGGGTTCGGATAAAAGGCGCGAATAATGTTCCGAGTGTTGTAATAAATTTTCCGCATTAACCCGATCACCGGATAGGGTCGCATCATGAGAAAGGGACTGGTATTTATCAATAATTTGCTGCGGTGTCCCGCGAACCTTACCTTCAGGGCCAGAGCTGTCAAAGACCCGGTTCAAGACATTGGTTGGATTGCTCCGGCGGTTATTATTATGATTTTTATTGCGTGAACGCGATTTATTAGACGATCTCATCTGATCTGGTTGCCTTATCTAGAAAATTTGAAATTAACGTCTTTACGACGAAGTCCCGTTTTGCTGTGGGGTTGCTAAGGATGAGACGTGATCAATCATCCTGAATACGCTAATTATAGCCAACTGAAACGCCTACACAAGCCTAAAACAGGATTTTTAGCCAATTTTCGATATAAATATCTTTTTTTCCCTTTTTACTGAAATGAAATAACACGATCTTTACCAGCCATATCCTGAATGCATGTACCATTCACAAAACCGGCCTCTTTAAACAAGGTTAAAACCGCATTAGCCTGATCCCAGCCTATTTCCAAAAACATACGCCCGTTGGGTCTAAGATACATGGCGGCTTTTGCGGCAATTTGGCGGTAAGCATCCAGCCCATCCCCTTCGGGTGTCAGGGCGATGCGCGGTTCCCAGTTCCGTACATCGGGGGCCAGTGTTTGCATCGCTTTTGCGGTAATATAAGGCGGATTGCTGACAATCAAATCAAACTTTCCACTGATATCGGCAAACCAGTTGGATGGTTTTAATTTTGCGCGCGACGTAACCCCCAACTGCTTTGCATTCCTGCCCGCCACTTGCAACGCGTCAACCGAGCAATCCACGCCCAGCCCGCTTGCGTTCGGCCATTCGGCCAAAAGCGTCAGCAAAATACAGCCGGTACCTGTGCCCAAATCCAGAATATTGTTGAAAGGCCCTACCTTCAGAACCTCTTCTATCAGGGTTTCCGTATCCGGCCTCGGGTCAAGAACGGCTTCGGTCACTTCAAAATCACGCCCCCAAAATCCGCGTCTTCCAATGATTTGTGAAACCGGTTGAAAACGCGACCGTCGCTTGATCAGCTGTTGAAAAACCGCGATTTGTTCAAGGTCTGCAACATCGGATAAACTGGCCCCCAAAAGCCCGCGCTCGACACCCAAAGCGTAAGCCAGCAATATCCGTGCATCAGTGTGTCCGGCATCCCCCAATATCGGTACAAGCTCGGCAACACCCCATTGCAAAAGTGTTTTAGCCGTTTGGCTCACGGGTTCAACTCGGCCAATTTTTGTGCCTGATCATCAGCAATCAGCGCATCAATGGTCTCATCAATGTCGCCCTGCATAATCTGATCCAGCTTATACAACGTCAAATTGATACGGTGGTCGGTCATGCGCCCTTGCGGGAAATTATAGGTTCGAATACGTTCCGAGCGATCCCCCGAACCGACCTGCCCTTTACGACTTGCCGAACGTTCATCATCGGCTTCCTGGCGTTTCAGGTCATAAAGCCGTGTGCGCAGGGTTTGCATGGCAATTTCGCGGTTACGGTGCTGGGATTTTTCCGCAGACACCACCATGATGCCGGTTGGAATGTGTACGATGCGCACCGCACTGTCGGTGGTGTTCACATGCTGCCCGCCAGACCCTGATGCGCGCATGGTATCAATGCGCAAATCCGTGGCCGGCAGATCAATATCTACTTCCTGCGCTTCCGGTAAAACCGCAACTGTTGCCGCCGAAGTATGCACCCGTCCACCGCTTTCCGTGGTCGGTACACGTTGCACACGGTGCACCCCGCTTTCAAATTTCAGCCGTGCAAACACACCTTTGCCTTTAACGTTTGCCACCACTTCACGGTAGCCGCCAAGCTCGGTTTCGGACGCGTTGATGATTTCGATTTTCCATCCTACAGCGTCGCTGTAACGCTGGTACATACGCAGCAAATCACCTGCAAACAGGGCTGCTTCATCGCCGCCAGTGCCGGCACGAATTTCCAAAATCGCAGAACGCTCATCGGCTTCGTCTTTGGGCAGTAGCGACAATTGCAAGGCATGTTCGGCAATGGGCAATGCGGATTTCAGCACCGGCAATTCTTCTTCTGCCAATTGCTTCATATCCGCGTCGTTCAACATCTCTTCAGCATCTGAAATATCTGCCACAAGCCGCTGATATTCTGCAATTTTATCAACCACCGGTTTTAAGTCGGAATATTCTTTCGAAAGGCTTGCAAAATCATCACCGGCATTTCCATCAGCCATTTTAGCCTCTAGAAATTCGAAACGCGCCGTAATCTGCATCAATTTATCTTCAGGTATCATGGGGCTGACATTGCGTGTTGTTTCGCTTTGGTCA
>CAZMMG010000342.1:0-2444 GCA_964567355.1 uncultured Neptunicoccus sp. | reverse complement strand
GTTTTATCCCGGTTCAGGACATCGGGCAGGCTGATGGCGGCAACTTGCTCGGGGATTGAAGCTGCTCCGAATGGATGCGGGTCTATTTCAATGCTGTTTGGATCATCCAGTGATTGCCAAACGCCTTTGGTAAAAATTTCCAGCGCATTAAATCCGGATTTATAGTCCATTTTAGGGCTGCCCTGCACCCAATAGCCCAGATAGACATAAGGCAGGCCTGCCGCGCGTGCTATTTCGATGTGATCAAGGATCATATAGGTGCCAAGGCTATTCATGTGCATATCGGGATCAAAAAATGAATAGACTAGTGACAGGCCGTCATCCAAAATATCTGTCAAACAGACCGCCCGCAATTCGGTTCGCTCATCAGTTTCGTGGCTGCTGGAATATTCCACGATGCGGCTGCGCACCGGGGTTTCTTCGACCATAGCGGAAAATTCGAACATATTCATATCCGCCATACCACCATCGGCGTGCCGCGCATTCAGATAGCGTGCAAACAATGCGTATTGGTGCTCAGTTGCCCATGCGGCCGAGGAATCGCGCAAAAGATACGCATTCTTTTTCAGAACCCGCTTTTGCGATCTGGTCGGCTTAAAATCGGCCACCCGGATGCGCGCGGACATGCACGCGGCACAATCGGTGCAGCTTGGGCGATACAAAACATTTTGCGAGCGGCGAAACCCCTGCTTGGACAAGCCACTGTTCAAAGCATCCGCGTGATCGCCTTGCAAACCGGCAAACAGCTTGCGTTCCAGCTTACCCTCTAAATAGGGACAAGGTTGGGCTGCGGTGACATAGAATTGGGTTGCCAGAGGCAAAGAATGTCGCATGGTATACTACTGTCGTTATTGATTGCTTAAAAGCGTACCAGCAGATTGTTAATCGGGCAAGTCGATTAAATTAAGGTGAATTATATCTATTTATTGCGACCATCCCCAAAAAATAGTCATGCAGACCTTGTCCACGTCCATTCACCAGCATCATAATGATCGATATAAACAGGGCGAAAAATGATATGGTAATGATGGTAAAAAGCCCTGTGTGCCATGCGGCTTCCGTCGGGTTTAGCTTGTCGCCCAGACTGTTTCTGATCTCGATGCCGGTGATGATCATGCCCAAGGTGGCAGAATACCGTGACAAGGTCAGAATGCGGTAGCCAAGATTTATACCAAGCAGGACAAGCGGGAATATAAACGCTGCCGTACCAAGGCTGAGAATAACAAGCCCCATGGTCAAGAACATAATGATGATAAAATCAATCACCCAGGCCAAAAGACGCTTAAAGACAACGCCTGCATAAAACTGCCGGTCAAGTACGGGGTCGGGCAGGCCGCTTAGATCATAATTTCTGTTTAACATGTGTGTCCCAATGGGTGTGCTTCGCCCTATATGTGGGCGAAGCGGTGCAATCTCAAGGGGAGAGTTGCGATTTGTGGCCAGATACTAAGCCTGTGCCTGTTGATCTTTCTGCACTTTTTCGCGGTTGTCCATAAAGTCATCAAACTCGGTTTTGTCCTTGGCTTCTCGCAAGCGTTGCAAAAAACCCTGAAAAGCGGATTGTTCATCTTCAAGACGTTTCAGAGTGTCCTCTTTATAGGCATCAAATGCCGTGTTGCCCGAATTGGAACGGTTTTTGCGGGAATGGCGACAGCCAAAGAAAGAACGAGACATGCGATTACTCCAAATCATGTAAAAGAGAACGGCCAAACCAAGTGGCCAGATAAAGATAAAACTTAGGATCATGACAAGAAGCCAAGCAAATTTACCGCGCCTGTCTAGCCATGTAACCGCGCCTGAGAACCAAGACGATAGGGGTGGCATATATATTTCCTTTCCGTGTGTAGATGTAAATGTTATTAACATTAACATATATAAAGGCAAGTTTGATGAATTCAAGGCCGAAGCGAATTTTATTGGAAACTTCTTTGTTTCAAGGGGTTTGATGGTTTTTGGTTTCACCACAAAGACTGGCGGCTGCTCAGACGAGAAGGAGAAGTTATCCATCTTACAGAGGCAGGCTATCAGGTAATCTGCAGCTAATTTTCATGAACGGGTTGTTATTGGGTGCCTGAGTGTTGCTAGGTCATTGCCATGCGGCCCAACATGGGTCGAATGGGTTTGCAGCCGCAATGTAACTGAAAGTGGTGGCGCAATTTTACGGGCGAACCCCATGAAAAACGGGGAAATTACCTTCACAATTCAAGCCTTCATCGGATAATTTTGTGAATTTCTTTATTTAGTCAAAATTCAGCCACTTTGATCAAGGATACTTTCAGGCATAAATAATAAAAATAAAGAGAGCACAATATGGCAAGGGATATAATAAATAAAATCATCGACCATATGAAATCCAATAAGGCAGATCAAGAAGGTACGGTTACTGGTGAATATGTGACCTTAAAGGCTGCGGTAGTTCTGGTGGCGGGGATTGTGATTGCGCG
>CAZMMG010000341.1:0-2444 GCA_964567355.1 uncultured Neptunicoccus sp. | reverse complement strand
TGGGCTCGGATATGGGTATAGGAGACAGGGATAGGCAAGGGCAGCCATGGCACCTAGTGAAAGCTTATGCTTGCCTTGTGGGCGCAAACGCTTGGCTTCTTTTTTAATCGCGTCAAGGGTTGTGCGATTGGCGCGGGTTGGGCGCGTGTCATGAAACCTGCCCAAGTCGTGCAGGGCTTCCCAGCGCAAGGTCAAATCGGCGGGTAGGCTGCGGCCCTCGCGGATCAACGGATCGCGGGCTTCTAATAGCGCGGCCATGTGGTCTGCACCTTGGCCGGCCTGCAACAGCAGATGGGCCAGACGAGCGTGGGTTGGAATGCTTGCCAGTTTGCGCCCGTAAGCGGTGATATGCCTGTTGGCATTCAATGCGCCCAGCATTTGCAACAAGTGTTGCGCGGCGGTAAAATCTGCCTCTTTCGGTTGGCTTAAAAACGGCATGGTTGCTGGGTTGTTTGTGCCCCAAACCGCCAGTTCCAAAACCAACCCCGTTAGATCGGTCGAGCGTATTTCAGGTTCGGGGAAGGCGGCCATGCCGCCGTTTTCGCCCTTGGTCCACATTTTGTAACAAACCCCTGCCGCTACCCGCCCCGCTCGGCCCTCGCGCTGGGTGGCTTCAGCTTTGGTGACGCGCGTGGTTACCAGCTGCGACATGCCCGAATTGGCGTCAAACGCGGCGCGCCTTGCGCGACCCGCATCCACCACCACGCGGATGTCTGGAATGGTCAATGAGGTTTCGGCGATGGACGTCGCCAGCACAACTTTGCGCCCCTTTGCAGGCGGGGTAATCGCGGCGCGTTGGTCTTTGAACGGCATGGCTCCGTAAAGTGTCCGGATGGTCACATCTGGCCCAAACGAGGTGGACAACAGGCGTTGCACCCGGGTAATTTCACCGGCCCCTGGTAAAAATACCAGCACTCCGCCTGCGGTCTCGGATGTGGCCGTGGTCACCAAAGACGCCACCGCAGCTTCAAATCGTGGGCCATTGCGCCCGGGCTGTGACCACGGGCGTGGCAGAAATTTTTTCGCGACCGGGTGGGATTTACCCATAGAGGTCACAATTGGCGCATCCCCCATCAGGGCGGCGACAGGGGCGGCATCTAGCGTGGCCGACATTACCATCAGGCACAGGTCGTCGCGCAGGGCGGCGCGAATTTCCAAAGACAAGGCCAACCCCAGATCGGCCTGCAGGCTGCGTTCG
Source organism: uncultured Neptunicoccus sp. (assembly GCA_964567355.1). Lineage (GTDB taxonomy): Bacteria > Pseudomonadota > Alphaproteobacteria > Rhodobacterales > Rhodobacteraceae > Amylibacter. The sequence goes on along the minus strand of CAZMMG010000341.1, from coordinate 1,246 downwards.
TGGAATTCGTCGAAGATGATGCATGATATTTCGGGCAGTTCTGGGTTGCTTTGGATCATTCGGGTAAGGATACCTTCGGTGACCACTTCAACGCGGGTGTTTGCGCTGACCTTATTGTCGCCGCGCATGCGGTAGCCGATGGTTTTACCAACCGGCTCACCCAGCAGCTCGGCCATGCGTTCGGCGGCGGCACGCGTTGCCAGACGGCGTGGTTCCAGCATCAGGATTTTACGCTTGAACAGGGTTTCTTCCAGCAAGAACAGCGGCACACGGGTGGTTTTACCCGCCCCCGGCGGGGCTTGCAGTACTGCCTGATTATCCGATTTCAGGGCTTGCAAAAGATCAGGCAGCGCCGCCTCTATCGGCAGTGCGCCCGTCATTTGTGCTTACCTGCGGTATGCCTTGATCTTGCCGAATGTGGCATCCGCAGTGAATTCTTTGAAGCGATACATCCCGTCATCTTGCAACTCATAATGCATGACAAACGGAAAGTTGACCCTCTTTTGCATCTCATTGGAAGAAAATCCTGCAACGCGGGTATATTTTCCGGGGCAAGTGGCGATTTTGCCGCTCACCTTCGGTGCACCTAGGCTGATTTGCGACCGCCTGCGCCCATCAAACATTTTATGGGTGGCATTGCACAGGTTTTCGATGCGCCGCGATGAGAAGGTTGCATAAGAGGCGGTTAGCAAATCCACCACGCCCAGCTGTTTTGAAGGGTTTATATCATAGCTGCGTTTTTCGCGTCCGGGTTCATAGCTGTCCAAAATTGGTCTGCGTCCGCGCCAATGCATTCTGACTTGTGAGTGATGTTTGCCATTGGTAATATTCCCAGCATATCGACGGCTTTGATAATGGCCGTTCTTGACGGTACCAGAGGCCGAACCGTTAAAACCGATTTCCTTGACCAGCTTTAGTAAAAAGGACGATGTGATCAGTCCTTTCAAGGCATAGGTATTGCCCTTTTCGGCACCGTTTACGGTGATTCTGCCAGCTTTTATGCCGATGGCATATAAATCCATCGTGATGTTTTCTGCGTATCCCGATACGGGCATTGCAAGGCTGCCTGCAAGGGCAAGTGCTGATAATAAGGGTCTCATCGGTTACTCCGATCCATTGCATGTGATGGTGTTCGTGACAGTAAATCTAGGTGGTATTGGGTCTTAATATAAGGGGTGCAGGTTCACGGAACCTGACAAAATTGAAACTTTTCGGATATTGGGTTGTTTTACTGACGGCTATGTTC
>CAZMMG010000340.1:0-2449 GCA_964567355.1 uncultured Neptunicoccus sp. | reverse complement strand
CCTTAGAAACTTTAGGCCCCCACCTGTTTTGTTAACATCAACGCATTTGGGCGCGGGGTCCGCGAAAATCTGCCATAATCAATCCCAGTACTGTCACCGCTACATTTCTACATTTTCATAGCCGCACCAGGTGTCGCCACCTGCCCCATCATGCCCATCTGCATGTGATAGGGCAGCATGCACATGAACATCCACGCGCCGGTACAAAATAGGTATTATGCACGAAATCTGCATCGGTAGCGATCTGCCCGTTCACATAAGCGGCAACACCGCCCAGCATTAAAAAGAAGACTGAGGCCACCAAAAACTTGAATGGCACCGCGCATTTTGCTGAAGCAGGGATCGTATCGTACCACAATGTCGCGATCCAGTTGAACACATGCAATGTGGACGGAATAAAAATCGCCAGCGTCAGGATCTGCGCCGCCCGCTCCAGCGGTGATGATATTGATGTTGCCGGTTGAAAGTGATGCGGAAAAACGACAAAGGACAAAATAGCCAACAGCGAAAATGCAATCACACCCGACCAGTAGCTCCAGATTGGCCGCCCGAGAAAACGGGGTAAAAGCGTATAAAGCGCCCCGATTGCAGGAACCAACGGCAAATATACTGCCGGGTGACCGTAAAACCACGAACAGAACTTCCATTCGATATTTGATTTTCCATCGTGTCGGCAGGAACAAAGCCGCGAACAGTGCCGCAATTCCCAAACCAAGTACGATAAACACAATGGCAAACATTTCAGCGGTATATCCGCTTAGCCCAAGTGCATTTTCCATTATTATCTTCTCGCCCGGCGTTGAACAGAAAGTTCATTCCGATGTCCGGGGCGTTAATTTAAGAAATCTGGGTGCTACCGCGCAGCCCTACTGGCGGCCCAATCGCTCGACCCCCATCCGCATCGCCCTTTACCACAAGCGCGATGCCTATGTCTTAAATTCGTGGAGGGGCTTCAAGGGGCTGGGTTTTGAACGAGGCTAAAAGCCTTAGCGACCGAAGTGTTTGCACCAGTCCGCATTCGTTTTGCGGGCGGCGGGGTTGCATAAATTTGGTTACGTTACAAACACAGCATGCTCCACCTGCAACGGCGATCGACATCTCTGGCATCCGATAGGCCACCGATGAAAATTGCATCGTCAAAGTGCCATGGGGGCGATGCACCTGTGCCAAATCGTCTTCATGTGAAGACGCCCCGGCAGGCCCCATACTTGCCGTCGCCGCAGCAAGTACCAGCATCATTACAGCCGAAAGCCAAGAGTTGATAATTGTCCTCTTCATTCGGTGTTTCCATCACAAAAATCTGTGGAATAGAATTATTTTTTGATTTTGTTCTCGCAGCCATAAAGTCTATCCGATGTTATCAGTTTTGCGTCAGAGTTAATTAACTTACTCAAACATGACCACGGTACTCGGCTGGGAGCACAGTTTCATGATCTGAACTTTGTTATTGTGCTCCCGTTTAACATTTTGCAATCGCGACATAGTGCCCCTACCTCTGGCCATTTCGGCATTTATTTGGCAGGCTATAAGCATTACAGTGATGCCAACATTATAATGCATTAATGCGCACGACCCGGCGGGGTTTACCTGATTGAAAAACTTCTTGGAGATGTAAAATAAACATGAAAAAACTATTAGGATTCAATATTCCAGTTCTGATTACGGGCCTTTTATTGGCAGGAATTTCTGGAATTCAGGCCTATGCACAAAGCGGTGCAACAGAAGGAATACGTGCAATCTACGGTATTGCCATCGACCCGAACAGGGTTGAAAACGAAGTTGTCAGCCTGCTGATTGCAACCGATTACGGTCTGTTGCGTGCCAAACCTGACGGTGTGTCAACGGTGGTTCAGGGGATTGATGCCGCCGTTGTCGGGCTGGCGACGACACCAGACAATCCGAAGCTTCTTTCGCTAAGCGGGATCGATAAAGACGGCAAACCTATCGGCATGCTGACGTCACGGGATGGCGGGCAGAAATGGGCAGTATTGCCCCCGAAGCAAGGCACTGAAAAAATTGCCACCGTAGCCCTTTCGATCAGCAGGTTATCCCCTAACAAAATGATTTCCCTAGACAAGGTGATCCGCCTTAGTTCCGACTTTGGTGCATCATGGTCTGATGTGGCAGTCACGCCGGAAAAAACCATCAGCGCCGCTTTGTCGTCGATTGACGAAAACCGGCTGTTTGCCGCGACGGCCAGCGGTTTGATGGTCAGCAACGACGGTGGCCGCAGTTGGACCAAGAGTTTTAAAAGCGATGCCCCGGCCAGCGTTGTCGCCAACCTAAGCGGCGGGCGCGTTATGGCCTTTGTTTTTGGATTGGGTCTGATCGTGGCAAACGAACACGACCTTGTCTGGTCTACGCTAGCGACGGGGTTTGAGGATCGCTATCTTCTTAATCTGATCGAAGCCCCCGATGATCCGGATCTGTTTTATGCCACAGCTGATAC
>CAZMMG010000339.1:0-2462 GCA_964567355.1 uncultured Neptunicoccus sp. | reverse complement strand
TCTGTTTGTTTGCAAGGAGGTGGCGGCTTCTGAGGTTCTCCTTAGTCTCGTGTGCTTGGTTTTTTTTATAGGATACAGGTATCTTCCCTGCGACTGTTTATCGCTTCAACCCTGCTAGTCAGCTTTGCCTATATTTTTCGAGGCGGGCTGCCGAAATGGCAAACCGCCACCGACAGGCGCATCTGGTTGCATATTATTGGCATGGGGGTTTTTACCAATGCCATCCCGTTCACATTGCTCAATTGGGGGCAATTGCGTGTGGCATCGGGATTCGCCGGGATCAGCATGGCGGTTGTGCCGCTGTTGATCCTGCCGCTGGCCCATTTTATGGTGCAAGGCGAGCAGATGAGCCGCAAAAAAATACTGGGCTTTGTCATTGGTTTTATCGGTGTCATCATCCTTTTGGGGCCCGACAACTTCATTATCACAAGCGGCGACCCGTTAGAACCGGTGGCACGTCTTGCCTGTATCGGGGCTGCGTGTTGCTATGCCATTGGCACCATCATCACGCGCCGTTGTCCACCTGTCGGCTTGTTGCCCTATTCAGCAGCGGGCCTTTTGGTCGGCACCATCGGTATGGTGCCGGTTGCGCTTTATTTTGAAGGCATCCCTGCAATACCGGACCAACCTGCCCTGTTTGGCATTTTCTATCTGGGGCTGTTTCCCACCGCGTTGGCCACAATATTGCTGGTCAATGTCATCACCCGCGCCGGCCCCACATTCATGAGCCTTGTGAACTATCAGGTGCCGATTTGGGCCATCACATTCGGCGTGGTATTTTTAGGCGAAAAGCTGCCCTCAAGTTTCATCTGGGCATTATTGTTGATCCTGTTCGGGCTTGGCGTCAGCCAATGGAAACGCCGTTAGGCCGCAGCCCTTACCGCAGCCGTAATGTCACCGATCACACGTTTTAACAGGCCCATATCTTCGCATTCGCCCATCACCCGCACCAAGGGCTCAGTGCCCGATTTGCGGATCAGTAAACGACCATTGGATTGCAACGCGGCTTCACCTTCAGCGATCGCGGCAATAACACCCGCAGCCTTAAGCGGATCGGTATCTGCATACCGGATATTCTCCAGCATTTGCGGATAGGGTTCAAAGACGCGTGCAAGCGCACTGGCCTGTTCATTGCTTTCCACCATGGCATTCAGGAATTGCAGCCCCGCGATCAACCCATCACCGGTGGTGACATAATCGTTCATCACAATATGACCCGATTGCTCACCGCCCAGATTGAAACCGCCCGCGCGCATGGCCTGCACCACATAACGGTCGCCTACATTGGTGCGCAGCAAGGTAATATCTTGCCTCTCAAGATGTTTTTCCAGGCCCATATTGGACATCACTGTGGCCACAAGCGTATCATTGGCAAGCGCACCTCGTTGCTTCCAACGCCCCGCAATTAACCCCATAATCTGATCACCGTCCGCGACAATGCCTTTTTCATCGATCACCATAACCCGGTCGGCATCACCGTCCAAACAAATCCCGACATCAGCCCCATGCGCCACAACGGCTTCGGATGCCGTCCTTGTCGCGGTCGAACCGCAGCCGTCATTGATATTAAAGCCGTTAGGCGCAACCCCTATGGGAATGACCTCGGCACCCAATTCCCACAGCACCGTGGGGGCCGCTTTATATGCCGCACCATTGGCACAATCAATCACCACTTTAAGACCGTCCAAACGGCGGCGGCGCGGGAAAGTGGTTTTGGCAAACTCCATATAGCGGCCCAAACCATCATCGATCCGTTGTACACGACCGATATTTTCAGGTGCGGCAAGCATAATATCCCCGTCCACCAACCGCTCGATTTCCAACTCGGCCGCATCCGACAATTTATAACCATCCGGCCCGAAAAACTTGATGCCATTGTCCTGATAAGGATTGTGCGAGGCTGAAATCATCACCCCGACATCTGCCCGCATCGAGCGAGCCAACATGCCAACTGCCGGTGTCGGCACTGGCCCAAGCAAAAACACCTCCATTCCGGTTGATGCAAAACCGGCAGTCAGGGCCGCTTCGATCATATAGCTGGAACGCCGGGTATCCTTGCCGATTACCACACGGTGACTTTTTTGGTCTTTGCGAAAATATCGCCCCGCAGCCGCCCCCAACTGTAAAGCCATTTCCGCCGTCATCGGATGGCTGTTAGCCTGCCCGCGTACACCGTCTGTACCAAAATATTTACGTCCCATTCACCCTCACAATGTGGTTTTCCACAAATTTAAAGCCTGTCGCGTCTGCCAAACATCATGCACCCGCAAAAACTGCACCCCTTGTCGCAAGCCTTCCAGCCCGATGGCAATAGAGCCGGCCACCCGATCAGCAGGTTCTTGCGCAAAACCCAGCTTGCCAATAAAGCCTTTACGCGAAACCCCCAATAAAACAGGGCAGCCCAGCCCATGAAACAGTGACAAGCCACGGATCAGTTGCAAATTGTGATCAAGGGTTTTGCC
>CAZMMG010000338.1:0-2478 GCA_964567355.1 uncultured Neptunicoccus sp. | reverse complement strand
AGGGTGCGGTTGGCTTTGATCACTGTTGCCAGTTCCGTCAGCAGCACATCAAAAGCCACATCGCGATCAGTGGACGTTTTGCCCTGCACGATGACCTCGACCTCGGCTTTATGTTCATAGTGGTATTGCAGCGGCGACAGCGTTACTTCGGGCGTGCCGGGGTCACCGTCGCGCAGGATCATCAGCCCGCCGATCGGTATCCGTTCGGGCAGGACCGCGCCGCGCAAGACGGTGGCATCGGGCACAGTTTTAATGGCCGCAAACAGGGCGGCGAGGATATTTTCTCGGGGTGTGGGCATGGGTTCTATTCTGTTCGAGTATTCGAAATGCTGGATGCATCGCGATAAGGTCCAGACCAGATTCCCACTTCGGAAATCATTGTCTGCCCGTATTCATTCCTGCGGTGCTGTTGTGGCTATCTTGCAAGCCGGTTCAAGCCACACCCAGATTTCACCAGTCACTTCAGTGAGCGGGATGGCTTCAAGGTTGGTTGACTCGGCATATGCCGCCCATTGGATCATCTTGTCAGGATCTTCACCAAATTCAGGTGACAACCCTACCGGACGCGAGGTCGGGATCTCGGTGTTTCGCCTTTCAAATGTCTTTAGAATTGTCTGCGCAAGCTCATCTTTGTCGATCTCGAGTGATTTGGGCAAAGCCCACAGATCATAGAAATCCTTCATTCTGCCATTGGCAATGCCGAGGGCCACAACAGCCTGAAACTTTTCAGCAACTACGGTCGCTGGTGAATAAGCCCGAATACTGGCAGTCGGAAAATCCAGTAGAGACCCATAGTCAATCTGGTAGGCTGGATCACCAAGCGCGTCCCCAAACCCCAAATCAACTGTAATAGGAATTTTGGTTTTGCCAAGGTGAGCCACGGTTTTAAGGCGCATGCCGCCATAGACCTGGTCTTCCCGGATCGGCACTGCCGTCAAATTGGCCGCGTCAAAAACAAGCCCGTCTCCGGCATCAATGGACAGGATGGCTTTAAGGGCTTTCTTCAGGCTCGCCTCGTCATCCTCGCCAAACGCCAAAAAATCTATGTCACGCGTGAACCGACCCGTATCTTCCGTCCACAATGTCACCAGCATCCCGCCCTTAAGCACGAACCTGTCGCGATAATCGGATACTGACAGCCTGTAGACCAGACGCTCGAGGCCAAAGGCCACGAGGACAACATCGAATACTTGCTTTTTCTGTCGCGCAAGATTGAGCAGACGCTGCCTGACGGATGCAGAGATGTTTTTTGATGATTTAGCCATTCGAGGTCAGTGCCTCCAGATAGGGTTTCATCTGCTTCCAAGCCCCGTTTTCCTGTGCGGCAGTGGCAAGACTGCCGGGAGAGATCGTCCGACTTTCAAGCGCGGATTTCATGCACTCGATGGCAACCGAGCGATCTACCAGTTTCCGGTTCCTGAATGCATCTGCAATGGATTTGGGCACTGAATACACCCGAACATCAACACCCGAAATCATATGCGTTTCGACACCTTGCGAAAAATAGGGCTCCGTGAATCGTACGGTTCTGATCTTCGGGTATTCAATCTTTGGCTCCCAGTCTTTGGCTCCGATCGCAACCCATACCTTTCTCGGAATTTGGTCTGTCAGTCCATGGAATGACAGTGCTGACACAAGACAAATGATAGACTTTGGCGCGCGCTTGGCAATCTCGGCAAGGGCCGTGTGCGTGTCCGGCTCAGTACCTGGCAGTTGATAAAGCCCGCGACCAATGCGAATAACTTCGCCTTCAGCAACCGCACGAGAGATTACCGTTGCGGAGATACCGATATCTTTAAGGTCTCGGGCACGCGCCGGTGATTGGTGCGCAAGAAAAGCAACCATTTGTTCCTTTTGGGGTTTATTAGATACACGCACAGTTACAAAACCTCGGACAATTATTTATTTGATCCGAGGTTTTGTAACATTGAATTTTTCATATTTCCACCCATTTCTCCACAATCAACCCCGGCACCATACCCGCCACCCTTTCCGCATCCCGCGCCAAATCGAGCCGTTTGCGCAGCTTCACCTGCGGCACCAGCAGGAAGATCGGTGCGCTCACCTGCCCACGTCCGGTTTTCGACCGCGATGCCACCGCCAGCCCCCGCGTGTTGATCCGCGCCTTTTCGGCAACCAACAGGCTTGGCCCGCCCTGTCGATAAATGAACCTCAAGCGCATGCCCCGCCGCCGTTCCCATTCCCCCGGTGTCAATCTCGCGCCCCCGCGCCCCTTGCCGGCGGCTGCGGTCGGGATCGCCAGATAAAACCCCGACTTTGATCTGATCAGCACGCCCTTGTCATGCGCCGAAAGGATTTCTGGCGCGTTTGACCAGATGAAGGCGGCGGCATCAATGCTGTCCTTATGCTCGGGATAGGTCCGGTTTCTGATGGTTCGCGGCAGACGGTGGCCAAGACCGGCAGAGGTAATCTGCTGCCGCCACGATTGCTTCAGTTCCGTCCCGGCTGATTTCATGG
>CAZMMG010000337.1:0-2495 GCA_964567355.1 uncultured Neptunicoccus sp. | reverse complement strand
AATGGTCCTCTGACTGGGAAAGTGCACAAGGCGACGTCAAAGGATTTTGTGATCCGCTTTATGCCGGTCTGCTCGGCCTGCTTGCCCAAAAATTCAGCTGATCGTTACGCCAAGGTAGGTGTAAGTTTCAAAGAAATGACACCATGAATATCATTAAAGCCCTGCGGGTGCAGGGCTTTAATGTGTCGACGAGCCATAAGAGAAAAAATAAGGGGCTATCACACCCTAGATATCACACCTTGCACCGGGGGGGGTGTGAAACGCAGACCAAGTACCTGCAAAAAAGAAATTGAAACATTGATATTTCTACAATATTACTTGCGGCAGATATCAAATAAAGGGGCTTGTTATGCCCAGAGTAAAAAATCAGCAGGCGCGTGAAAACTGGATCGGTGAAGTGTTAGAGGCTTTACCTAAGGACAGTACTTTGCTGGATGTAGGTGCAGGCGAATGCGCTTATAAAAAACATTGCGGGCATCTAGAGTATCTGGCGCAGGATATAGCGCAATATGATGGCAGTGGCGATGGCGGGGGCTTGCAGACCAAGGTTTGGGATACCACCAAGTTGGATTTTGTTTGCGATCTCTATGACATCCCTGAAGATCGGCAATTCGATACGGTGTTTTGTTCTGAAGTGCTGGAACATGTGGTTGATCCGGTGCGTGCAGTGGAAAAGATGGCGCGTTTGGTCAAGCCGCGCGGGCAGATGATTTTGACCGCCCCGTTCAATTCACTAACGCATTTTTCACCGTATCATTATTGCACGGGGCTTTCGCGGTATTTTTATGAAATTCATCTGGAGCGGCTGGGTTTTGAGATCATAGAACTGACACCGAACGGCGGGTATTTTGATTTCATGGATCAGGAAATTGGTCGCATGGCCCATGTGCGTAAACTTTATAAAGCAGGCTGGCGCGGACCTTTGACAGTGATTTTCACCCAGCTGTTGCGCCTGAACGCACGGCTTTTGGCAGCACAAGACGGCCCCCGTATGGCGCGGCGTTCCAGTGAGTTGCAATGCTTTGGCTGGTTTGTTGTTGCGCGTAAAACCGAATAGGGCCTAAATCATATCTATATTGTTCGCCATCTTTGGCGTCGTTTGAAACCCCTGAGCGGTATGACTGTCTGACCTCAGCACCTATGAGACAGAAATCCGGAAGCAGCAAAGCGGCTGCTGAATAGCCCCAAAAACATTAAAGAAGTTGCCGCATTGCTTGGGTAAAGGAATCAATGTTGGGTGCACAGGCCTATAACGATGGGGGCAGGTCATCCCGGCCTGTGTCGGATAAAAAAACATCGTTGTCGGAAATGGTTGGGACGCGCCGAAACTATTTGCGTAGCATTTGGGAAGACGGAGATTTTTCCATGCGGTTTTCTGGTTTTAAAGTGATCAAAGAGGCATTGACGGGCCACAAGGGTTGGGGGCCGCAGTGGCGCAATCCAGAACCGAAAGCGCATTACGATATTATCATCATCGGCGGTGGTGGCCACGGATTGGCAACCGCTTATTATCTGGCGAAAGAGTTTGGCCAAAAAAATATTGCAGTGCTGGAAAAAGGCTGGATTGGCGGCGGTAATGTTGGCCGCAACACCACGATTATCCGCTCGAACTATCTGCTGGATGGAAATGAGCCGTTCTATGAGTTCTCGTTGAAGCTTTGGGAAGGGCTGGAGCAGGATTTCAATTATAACGCCATGGTCAGCCAGCGCGGTATTTTGAACCTGATCCATTCTGATGCCCAGCGTGATGCATCCATTCGGCGCGGCAATGCGATGATTCTGAACGGGGCGGATGCGCAATTCCTGACAGCCGATCAAATACGCGCCGAATGCCCGTTCCTGAATTTTGACAACGCACGTTTTCCGATCAAGGGCGGCTTGGCGCAGCGGCGCGGCGGAACTGTGCGCCACGATGCGGTGGCATGGGGCTATGCCCGCGGGGCTGATCAGCGCGGCGTTGATATTATCCAGAACTGCGAGGTTACCGGATTGCGCATTCAAAACGGTGTTTGCAAAGGGGTGGAAACCTCGCGCGGTTATATTGCAGCTAACAAGGTCGGCTCCTGTGTGGCGGGGTCTTCCAGCCGGGTTATGTCACTTGCCAATATACGCTTGCCGATTGAGAGCCATGTGTTGCAGGCTTTTGTCACCGAAGGGTTGAAGCCCGTTATTCCCGGCGTCATCACCTTTGGCGCGGGTCACTTTTATGTCAGTCAGTCGGACAAGGGTGGGTTGGTTTTCGGCGGTGACATTGACGGCTATAACACTTACGCCCAACGCGGTAATTTGCCCACAGTCGAAGATGTCTGCGAAAGCGGCATGGCGATCATGCCGATGATAGGCCGTGCGCGCTTGTTACGCATGTGGGGCGGCGTGATGGACATGTCGATGGACGGTTCGCCCATTATCGACAAAACCCATATCGACCGGCTCTATTTTAACGGCGGATGGTGTTACGGCGGTTTCAAGGCCACACCGGCATCGGGCTGGTGTTA
>CAZMMG010000336.1:0-2499 GCA_964567355.1 uncultured Neptunicoccus sp. | reverse complement strand
CGGTAAGAGAGCACACGGTGCCACATTTTCGGTTATTTTGCAATAATGTAGCCGTGCGGTTGCGTTTGGCGCGGGGCCATTTACGCCAAGGCCGCCGCTACCAGCATATAGGTGTTCGATTTACCACATTATCTGCGTCAGTATCGAACGTACCCGAGTTCATTCGCTATGTCGTTGGCGGGTTATACGAACAGTTTAGTTTTTGATAGTCATGGCGCAAATATTCAGTAAAGGTAAGCAGGAAATTCGGCAACAACAGTCAAGCAGGTACAGTTATGACAAAAACCACAATCCGAGAACCGGCCCGCGATATTGACGTGGTTCACAGAACCGATGTTTTGGTGGTTGGCTCTGGCCCGGGCGGATTGCCTGCAGCTTTAGCTGCGGCACGCGCGGGCGTTGAGGTGACGCTTGTTGAACGCTTTGGTTGCTTTGGTGGCAATCTTACGGTTGTGGGGGTGGAAGGTATGCACTGGTACCGCCATGAAGATACCGTCGAGGCCAACGGCATCGGGCGCGAATTTGAGGAACGCGCAAAGGCAATGGGCGCGGCGGTTCCTGAATCGCAATCCCTGTCCTACGAAATCGACTCGGAAGGGTTTAAGTTGGTGGCGGACAGGCTGGTCGAGGAAGAAGCCAATATACGTCCGATGTTGCACCGCCAATTTGTCGCCCCGATCATGCAAGGTAATGTCATTGTCGGCATCATCACAGAATCGAAAGCCGGGCGCGAAGCTATTCTGGCAAAACGCGTGATTGATGCAACAGGTGATGCGGATGTGATTTCGCGCACTGGCGCGCCGACCTACCGCACCCCAAAAGAGGATATGATGGCGGCCTCGGTCATGTTCCATGTCGCAGGTGTCGACAAAGCCAAATTCGTGGCCGGTATCAAGGCCGACCCGCAAACCTATCAAGATTGGGGCGGCGGCGGTGAATGGAATATCGAGACCACGGGCAAAGAGGACGCTATGTTCTCGCCTTTTTTGAAAAAACCGTTCGAGCAAGCCATCAAGGACGGGCTGATCCCGGCACATCTGAACACTATCGCCGGCACATGGGGGGCAGTGCATGATACTGGCGAGCTGACCTATATGAACCTGATCCATATGGATAATTGCGATGGCACCGACCCGGACTCGTTGACCAAGTTTGAAATCGAGGGCCGCAAACAGGCCATGCTGGCGATCGAGGCCCTACGCCATTATACGCCCGGCTGTGACGGCATTCGGCTGCGAAACTTCGGCATGTCGATCGGTATTCGCGATACCCGCAAAGTCGACTGCCACTATAACATGACCGCGCATGACGTGCGCGAGCAGGGCCGCTTTGAAGACAGCATCGGGATTTTTCCGGAATTTATCGACGGTTACGGGATATTGATATTGCCAACGACGGGGCGTTATTTTCAATTGCCCTACCGCAATTTGCTACCCAAGGGGGTTGATAATTTGCTGGTCGCAGGCCGTGCAACTGGCGGTGACCGCGACAGCCATGCGGCAACGCGCAATATGGCCTGTTGTGCGGTAACAGGACAAGGGGCGGGCATTGCGGCGGCTTTGTCGATCAAATCCAACAAACCTCTGGCCGAGATAGACGTGGCCCAAATCCAGAAAGAACTGGAACGCCAAGGGGCGCGTTATTGGTAGTTAGATCATGGAGACCAGGGTGACGGCGTCAATGCGGGCCGTTTGTTCATTCCAATGGGCCACGTTGCGCACGCGACCGCCCGTCCGCACTGCACGAATGGCCTTTAGCGAGACATCGCCGTAAACCCATGCGGGCTGATCCAGCACGCCTTCGGCAATCACGCCGGTATCGGGAAACCCCACATCGGGCGGGCCGTATATGGCCGCCGCCCCGGTGTTTTCCTCGACAACCGGGTTCCAAGGGGCGTGGCCTACAACCGGCGAATGCACCACCACGCATTGGCTTTCCAAGGCGCGTGCCATTGCCCCGATGCGCACCCGCCAATAACCCGACAGGGCAGATGTGCACGACGGCACCAGTAAAATATCCACTCCAGCCTCGACCAAGCTGCGCGACAGGGCAGGGAACTCGCAGTCATAGCAAATCACCACGCCTATTTTGCCCAAGCTGGTATCGAATATCGTTAAAGGCTGGTTTTGGCGCACATCCATCGGATCACGCTCATACATGGTCATGATCTGTTTGTCCTGAAAGGCTTGCGTCCCGTTCGGGGCAAAAAACATCGCGCGGTTCGAAGGCCGCAGGTTGCCGGCGTAACAAGGTGCACTGGCCGCCAGGATATGCACATTATGGCTCGCGGCAAGGCGGGTATAAAGCGCGTTCACATCCGGCAAAAGCGCATCGACCGAGCGCATCGAGCCTTCTAAATTCGCGGCTGTTTCTGCCCCTGCAAGCGACGCCAGTTCCATCGCGCCGTATTCGGGGAACACCAGCAAATCTGCCCCCGCATTCGCCGCTTCTGCCACCCAGCCGGTGATTTTTGCGGCGTATGAGGCCCAGTTATCATGC
>CAZMMG010000335.1:0-2527 GCA_964567355.1 uncultured Neptunicoccus sp. | reverse complement strand
TGATTGACCTGTCCCATATGAACGCGGCGGGATTTTGGGATGTGGCGCGACATTCGCAAGCGCCTTTGGTGGCGACCCATTCCAATGCTCATGCGATTTGCCCGCAGTCACGCAATTTAACCGATGACCAACTCGCTGCCATTCGCGAGAGTGACGGCATGGTGGGGGTGAATTTTGCCACCGCATTTTTGCGCGATGACGGGCAGGATGCCGATGTGCCGCTTACGCAAGTGTTGCGGCATCTGGATTATCTGATCGAGCATCTGGGCGAAGATCGCGTCGGTTTCGGCTCGGATTATGACGGTGCGCAAATGCCTTCGGGCGTCGCCACCGTGGCCGACCTGCCCAATCTGAGGCAGGCCATGCGCAGGCACGGTATTGATGATGCGTTAATGACCAAGCTTTGCCACGAAAACTGGTTGCGGGTTTTGGGAAAAACCTGGGGGGCTTAGGTGTTCGCCCCAGACTTTGACGGTTGGGCATACAGTGGATTTTAGGCTCTTTGTCTAGATTTGGTAGATGTATTCACTGATGCCTTGATAAGGCATCAGGCATTTGCGTAGCCCAAACTCAAATCCCCAATTCGCCCGAGACAGCGGTAATGCTGTCGCGCAGGATGGCTTCTATGCGGGAAATTTCTTCCGGCGTCATAATCAAGGTGGGCGACAGGATCAGGATGTTGCCCAAGGGCCGCGCGATCAGGCCGCGCATTTGGGCGGCTTTCGCGATACGGGCCCCGACGTTGTCTTCTGCATTAAACGCTTCACGGGTGGTTTTATCGTTGACAAACTCGATACCCATCATGAAGTGGCTGCCGCGCACTTCACCGACCAGATCCATATCCGACAGGCCGCGCAGGGCGTTTTCGAACTGTTTGCCGGTGGTGCGGACATTTTGCGGGATTTGTTCGCGTTCCAAAAGCTCGATATTGGCAAGGGCAGCGGCTGCGGCGGCGGGGTGGCCGGAATAGGTCATGCCGTGCAGGAACATCGCACCCGGTTCTGATATCACATCGTATATTTCATCCGATATGATGGTGGCCGACAGGGGTTGGTAGCCGGATGTCAGGCCTTTGGCGGTGGTGATGATGTCGGGCTCGATACCGAAAACATCCTTTGAGGCGAACATATGGCCCAAGCGGCCAAAGGCGGTGACGACTTCATCCGAGATATATTTGATGTCGTGGTCTTCGGTAATCGCGCGCATGCGCCTGTGGTAGCCGTCGGGGGCGACAAGGATGCCGCCTGCGCCCATGATCGGCTCGGCTATGAAGGCAGCAATGTTTTCGGCCCCTAAATCACGGATGGCGTCCAGCATATCGTCGGCCAGCGCATCCAGAAATTCCGCGTCGGTCATGCCGCCCGCTTCGCGGTAGGCGTAAGGTGCACGCAAGTGGTGTACCAAACCGCCCGCCGCGGTATCCCAGCCTTCGCTATAGGCCGGTGTGGTCATCGCCATCGCCAGATGGGTCGAGCCGTGATAGGCCCCGATGCGCGACAGGATTTTCTTTTTGTTGGGACGTCCAAGACGGTTGTTATAGTGGTGCAGGATGCGCACCGCGCTGTCGTTGGCGACCGAACCGGAGTTGCCGAAATAGACACGGTTCAGATGGCCGGGGGCGAGTTGGGCAATTTTATCCGCCAAACGGGCAGCCTGGGGGTGGGTGAAATTGTAAAAGGTCGAGTAATAATCCAGCGTTTGTAGCTGCTTTGTGATCGCGTCGATGATCTCGGGGCGGCCATGACCGACATTGACACACCAAAGCCCGCCAATGCCGTCCAACAGCCTGTTGCCTTCGCTATCGGTCACATAGGCCCCTTCGGCCCGAACGATGGCGGTGCGTGCTGCGTCCTGTTTCAACCCGTCGAGATCGGCGAAAGACTGGATCAGATGCGCATCTTTGGTCAGGATGTCATCGGTGGTCATGTTGCTATTCATCTATATACCCCCTAGAATGCGGGTTTAGGTTAAATCTGTTTAATTAAGGGGTATATACCCCCAAAGAGGTATCTTTGAGTGTCGGAAAATATGCAAAAGGATGTGTTGCTGGGGGCTGCGATCAAAAGCCTGCATACGGCAGATTTTGAACATGCTTTCAGCGCGTGGTTGCAGGCTTGTGTTCGGTTCGACAATATCACCACGCTGGCCTATTTTCAAAGCCAGCCGCCGAAGCGGTTGATGTCTGAAACGATCGAACCGAAGGCGCATGAGAATATAGATACGGTCTATCTGGCCGGGGCCTATATGCTGGATCCGTTTCACGCGCTGCATATCGCGCATGCACCGCGCGGGCTTTACCGCCTTAGCGACATTGCCCCCGATCGGTTTCAGCGCAACCGCTATTTTCTGGACTATTACCGCAACACCACAATGGTCGATGAAATCGGTTTTGTCGGTTACCCATCGGTTGGGGTTTCCATTCATGTCTGTTTGGGGCGGGACAGCAATTCGGGGTTGCGGTTTTCAAACCGGTTGCTGGCAACGGCGGCACGGATGGTGCCGGTTGTGACCGCTTTGGTGGAAAGTC
>CAZMMG010000334.1:0-2527 GCA_964567355.1 uncultured Neptunicoccus sp. | reverse complement strand
GTGCAGGATCGGGCTTGCCTTTGTAAAACGGTGTGGCTCCTGCTAATCGTGTGGCAAAATAGGCGGCAGTTGTGACATAGACCAGCGATTTGTTCCACTCAAAGTAAACATGAAAATTAGGCATTGCCAGAAATGCGGGGCCATGACGCCCTTGTGGTAACATCATTGAGGCTTGCAGCTTGCCCGCAGGTAGGCGTCCATTGCGGGCTTTAACGCCGCTTTGCGCCCAACTGGAAACCGGCAGGGTTTTATCAAGGCCGGTATCGGCCCAGTTCAAATTCTTGGGAACACTGACTTCCACCAACCACGGTTGCCCCGCTTGCCAGCCCATATCGCGCAGCATGCGCGCCCCTGTCATCAGCGCGTCGGGTGCGCTGGTTTTCAGGCGCACATGGCCGTCACCATCGCCGTCAACACCGCGTCTCAGGATATCATCGGGCAGCATTTGCACCATGCCGATTTCACCGGCCCATGCGCCCTTAGTCTTGGTCGGGTTAAATTCGCCGCGTTTCCATAGCTCAAGTGCGGCAAAGATTTGTGGGCGAAACAGCTCGGGGCGGCGGCAATCATGGGCCAGTGTGATCAGGGAATTCAAGGTGTTGAAGTTGCCCTGAACCGCGCCGTAATCGGTTTCCAAGGCCCAAAAAGCGGTTAGAACCGCGGGGTGCACGCCGTATTTTTTTTGCGCTTTGGCAAAAATACGCTGGTATTTTTCCATATTCTTTTTGCCATTTTTCATGCGATTTGCACTGATCGCCCGTGTGGCAAATTCTGTAAATGTCAGACGAAACACGCCTTGTGCATGGTCGGCCCTGATTACTTTGGGATCAAGCTGTGCCGTGCGAAAGAATTGGTTCACCTGAGATTTTGTTGATCCTTGGGCAACAGCCTGCTTTTTTAACGCCTGCATCCAGTTGTTTAAATTGCCACCGCAGGTTTTGGCCAACGACATATGCGGTGCAGCGGTCAGAACCGCTGCACATAGAAGAATACGAATTGAAATCATTTGGGCCTCAACGGGTCAGAATTAACTTTATGTTAACTATCTAGCCCACTGACATGCTTGACTTCAAGGAAATCTTCCAACCCCCAAACCCCGCCTTCGCGACCATTGCCAGATTGTTTGTAGCCACCAAAGGGCGCGGCATGGGCTGCGTCCGTGCCGTTAATGCGCACCATGCCAGAGCGCATACGTTGCGCAACCCGCTTGGCTTTTGCAGGGTCTTGGGTCTGGATATAATTGGTCAGGCCGTAATTGGTATCATTGGCAATGCGAATGGCTTCCTCTTCAGTATCAAACGGGATCATTGCTAAAACCGGGCCAAACACCTCTTCGCGGGCAATGGTCATGTCGTTGGTAACATCGGCAAATACGGTCGGGCGCACGTAATAGCCACGATTAAGCCCTTCGGGACGGTCTAGCCCGCCGGCGGCAAGACGGGCTTCATTCATGCCTATCTCGATTAATCCCTGAATTTTATCGAACTGAGTTTTGTTCACGACGGGGCCGATTTGGCGACCGCTTTCAGCCGGGTTTCCGACAATGGTTTTTTCGGCGGTGGCCGCAGCCTGTTCCACTGCTTGGGCGTAACGGCTGCGTTCCACCAGCATCCGGGTGGGGGCATTGCACGATTGGCCGGAGTTGCCGAAACATTGCCGCGCACCGCGCACAACCGCTTTTTCATCGGCATCGGCAAAGATGATATTGGCCCCTTTGCCGCCCAATTCCAGGGTGACGCGTTTGATGGTTTCCGCCGCAGCTTTGGTGATCAGGCGGCCTGCGCGGGTTGAACCGGTAAAGCTGATCATGTCGACATCCGGATGCGCGGACAATTGGCTGCCAACACCGGTCCCGTCGCCATTCAGCAGATTAAATACGCCTTTGGGAAAGCCTACCTTGTCGATGATTTCCGCGAAAATGATTGAGGACAAAGGTGACTGTTCCGAGGGTTTCAGAACCACTGTACAGCCCACGGCTAAGGCCGGAATAACCTTTAGCGTCACCTGGTTCATCGGCCAGTTCCACGGTGTGATCATGGCACAAACGCCGATCGGTTCGCGGTAAATTGATTCGCTTGGGGTTTCGGGCCATGGGGTTTCTTCGAATTTGATCGCATCGAAACTGTCGATAAACCCTTTGATGTGCCAACTGCCAGCCCCGGTTTGGGCCGCGCGCGCCAAATCAATCGGTGCACCCATTTCCATTGAAATTGCTTCGGCCATATCAGCGGCGCGGTTTTTGTATTCGGCATAAAGCGACTTGAGCAAATCCAGACGTTCGGCTTTCGGTGTCATCGCCCAAGGCTGAAATGCGGCCTTGGCTGCGGCAACGGCGGCATCGGTGTCGGCCTGTCCACCTAACGAGATCACGGCGCAGGGGGTTTCATTGGCGGGGTTGATCACATTCAGATCATTTGGCGTTGCGGGTTTGATCCAGCGGCCATCGATATAGAATTCGCGTTTTTCGAGCATAATAAACACCTTGTTTTTTTGATATATTTAGCCGAACACTTGCACTGGGCACAGA